>JAFGPJ010000337.1 GCA_016936275.1 Sedimentisphaerales bacterium | reverse complement strand
ATGGAACGCCGCAGTTTTTTGAAATACGCCGCTTCGGCGACAGTCGCCACAGGACTGCTGGGCCGGTCGATCACAACTCAGGCCGACGACAAAAATACAAAATTGCGCAAAGCGCTACAATACGGGATGCTGCCGAAAAACCTTTCAGACGCCGACAAATTCAAGCTGGCGAAAGAATGTGGATTCGAAGGTATCGAAGGTTCTCCCATGGAGGACCTCGAAGCAGCACGAAAGCTCGGCACACTGGCGCGGCAAGCCGGCGTTCCAATCCATTCGATTGTTTATGGCGGCTGGGGAGCACCGTTTTCCGATCCCGATCCGAAGGTCATAGAAAAAGGCCTGGCCGGCATGGAAACAGCACTGCGAAGCGCCAAAGCACTCGGCGCCGAGACGGTCCTTCTTGTGCCCGCGGTAGTTACCGAAACCGTAAGTTACGGCGACGCATACAAACGCTCACAGCAGCACATCCGTAAGCTGCTGCCGTTAGCCAAGCAGCTCGAAATAATAATCGCCGTAGAAAATGTATGGAACAAATTTTTGCTGAGCCCGCTTGAATTCGCCCATTACGTCGATGAGTTCGAAAGCCCGTGGCTTAAGGCATACTTCGACATAGGCAACGTCATTATCTACGGCTACTCACAGGACTGGATTCGCACGTTAGGCAAACGCATCGTCAAAATCCATCTGAAAGACTTCAAGCGAACAGGCTACCAATGGACAAACCTCCTCGATGGCGATGTGAACTGGAAGCAGGTCCGCCGCGCTCTGGATGAAGTCGGCTATGACGGCTATCTTACTCCTGAATTACGTGGCGGCGACAAGGAATACCTGACAGATCTGTCCGAACGCATCGACCGAATCCTCGCGATGTAGCAAATTCTATTCAACAAACCGCCAAGCCGGGACATAAAAGAAAATGGCTCCCATCCTGTTTTTTTCCAAAATGGGAACCAATTGTTCTTTCAGCAAGACTTCGAAGTCTTAAAAGCATCCTGTTGCTGTTATCCTTTGACTTTGACTTTTATGGCTTTTGCCGAAGCTGCTTTAGGCAGGGTTATATTTAGGACGCCGTCTTTACATGCCGCTTCGACCTTAGCCGAATCGACATCAGTCGGCAGCGTAATCTCGCGCCTGAAGCTGCCGTATGTGCTTTCAATATGGTAGTAGCCTTTTTCCTTTTTCTCTTCTTCGAGCTTCTTTTCTCCACTGATGGTCAAAGTATTGCCATACACGGATATATCGATATCCTCAGCTTTGCAGCCGGGAACTTCCGCTCGAACTACAATCGAATCTTTTTCCTCGGCGACGTCGATGGCGGGCCAGGCCTTGTATCCTGCAAAAGGCCGGTCGAGTCCTCTGAAGAAACCATCAAACAAATCGTCCATCTCGTTATGAAGCCTTGCTAAACCGTTACTGTTTCTTTTGTTCAAATGTACCAGTGCCATAGTAACACCTCCATTCTTTATTTAATTTTTAACACTAAATTTTTTCATTCACACGCCTGATGAAATAATACGCAAAATCTGTGCCAAGATTTTTGCCCGATAAAAGTCCCCAAAAATGCCGCTTAATCGCCTCATAATCCGCATAATTCCATTTTATAAGCTGTCAGTTTGACATCTTTATCTGTCAATTTAACCTACCGGTTGTATCGGCCGTGAAAATATTGTAAACTAACTGCCGAATAAATCTGTTAATAGACCTGTGAGGTAAAAGCATAATGACTGAAAAAAAAACAAACCTCAAAATTGACGCTCTGAACGTATTGATTCGCGATTCGATAAAGGACTTCGCCGAAAGGCTTTTAATTGCACTCGGCGATAACCTGCAGAGCATCACAGTCGTCGGCAGCAGCTTGACCGAGGATTTCAGGCCGGACTCCAGTGACATAAATACTGTCCTTGTTCTCGGCAAACAGAATCTTGCTTCGCTCAACGCCGTCGCCCCACTTGCAAAGCCGATGGGCAGGAAAAAAATCTCGCCGCCATTGCTTATGACACAATCTTACATCGAGAGGTCACGTGACGTGTTCGGCATAGAGTTTCTTGATTTTCAGTTAGCACACGAAACAATACTTGGTGACGATCCCTTCACCTCTTTGGAATTCGATAAAAAGGACGTTCGACTTCAATGTGAGCGCGAGCTAAAAGCTATGCTGATCCGGCTCAGGCAGGGTTACATTGCCGCGGCGGCGAATAAGAAACTCGTTCGTGACATTCTTATATCGACTGCAAAAGGGGTGCTGCCTCTACTGAGGGCCATGCTGTGGCTCAAAGACATCGACCGGTCAGCACGGACCGAAGCAACGCTTGGCACAGCAGCCAAGGATTATTCAACCGATATGAATCCTCTTACAACCGCATTAAAATGGCGGCACGAAAAGATTCGCTTGAGCGAAACGGAAATGGAAAACGCTTACGAATCAGTTTATTCCGTGGTCGAACAGTTATCCGATATTGTCGATAAACTCAAGGTCTGATTATGCAGCGATTTTTTCCCAGGTTAATAATAACGCTGACTTTACTATCGGCTTTAGCAGCAACCGGGTACAGCCAGGCCGATCTGCCGACGCCGAGTCACTACGTTGAAGATTACGCCAACGTAATAAACGACTCCGACGAGCGCTCGCTCAACGGAGTGTTGCAGGAATTAGAGCAAAAAACCGGAGCGCAATATATCATCCTGACCGTTCTCTCAACCGGTGGTATGCCGATAGAACAATTTTCAATCGAGCTGGTGGAGAAATGGAAGCTTGGTCAGAAAGGCAAAGACAACGGCATGCTTTTTGTCCTTGCCAAAAACGACCGAAGGTGGCGGTTCGAGGTCGGTTATGGTTTAGAGGGTTTCATTACCGACCAATACTGCAGTCGGACCGGCAGAGACGTACTTGTGCCTTATTTAAGAAAAGGAAATTACAGCAGGGGTATCTATGAGGCCAACTTGCGAATCGTCCAGAGAATCGCCTCCGAGGCAGGTGTCAGTTTAACCGGCATGCCCAAGGTCACACCTGTCCCGGTAAGTAACAAGAGAAGAGGTCTGCCCTGCTGCAGCGCACTTCCTTTCCTGATTTTCATGTTACTTATCTTCGGCGGCGCTGGCAGAGGCATGGGATGGTGGTTCTTCCT
>JAFGPJ010000336.1 GCA_016936275.1 Sedimentisphaerales bacterium | reverse complement strand
GGTGAAGAGACAGACAGTGCCGGTGCGAAACGGTTTGTAGAAGATAAAGATTGGCTAACGGAGCTTGCCCCTAAGGGGCTGGCAGGCGTGGTTATACCTGAGCCGACGGATTTCGAGGTTGTTACCGCTCATCGCGGGTTGCTCTGGCTTGAAATTACAACCAAAGGCAAAGCCGCCCACAGCTCGGCACCGCAATTGGGAGTAAATGCTATAAACTC
Source organism: Sedimentisphaerales bacterium (assembly GCA_016936275.1). Classification (GTDB taxonomy): domain Bacteria; phylum Planctomycetota; class Phycisphaerae; order Sedimentisphaerales; family Anaerobacaceae; genus JAFGPJ01. The sequence continues at coordinate 7,702 of JAFGPJ010000336.1, read as the reverse complement.
GATGCGGCTGATCTTGAATGAGCTTCAAGACTACGAAATCAAGGCCGAGCCTCATAAGCTGCTGGGTGATTGCACAATGAGCGTCAACACCATCTCCGGCGGCAAGGCGATGAACGTTGTGCCCGATAAGTGCAGTATTGGAATAGACTTTCGTACACTGCCGCGGCGGAATTACGACGAGATTATTGCCGATTTGCAGAAAATCTTTGCAAAATTAAAAGCCGCAGATGAACATTTTGACGCTGATATCTCCTTGTTGCGCGAGGTCCAGCCTTTGGAAACGAATACGAATAGCGAATTCGTAAAGACTTTTTGTTCTGCTGTAGGAATCGATGAAAAAAAACCCGTCGGCTACACTACGGACGGTCCATATTTCGCTTTACTGGGCAGCCCTGTTGTTATTTTCGGGCCGGGCAAGCCGCACTTATGCCACAAGCCGGATGAATATATCGACATCAGTGACCTTGAAAAAGGGGTAGAGCATTACAAAAATATCATCCTAAAATTCCTGGCCTGACCGGGATTTGAAAGTAAATTACTTGCCTTTCGAGATGTAATTTATTTCAAGATTGAGAAAAAGTGGAAATACTCCGAAATCTATAGTTTTTACTGATACAATTGAGCCGAAGCTTCGATAATAATACTGGGATTAAATTTCGCAGTTGAAATACTTTATAGGCAGGTAATCAAATGCAGCCAAATTGAAAAGGAGATGTGTTATGAAAGCTAAAATTCTGATAATCATTTTAGCAGTAATGCTTGTACTTTCCTTTGTATCTGCAGTTTTGGCAGCTCGGGGGAATAACAATGCTGGGAGACATGAGAGTGTTCGGAGGGTTCGAGTCCTGATTGGTTTCCGCGATGCTCCAGGACCAAATGAACAGGCTTTAGTAAACAGTCATGGTGGAATTGTCAGGCACAGGTATCGCTTCGTGCCGGTCATTGCCGCCTCAATTCCCGAAACAGCCATTCAACGTCTCCGGGGTAATCGGAATGTGAGGATCGTCGAGCCGGACATTAAAGTGTACGCCGTTGATGCCGAACTCGACAACTCTTGGGGTGTCAAGCACATAGGATCGGGCAACGTCCACGATGGCGGCAACGAGGGCGCTGGGGTTAAGGTGGCTATCATTGATTCCGGCATTGATTACCATCACCCAGATCTCGACGCCAATTACAAAGGAGGCTGGGATTTTGTCAACAACGATAATGATCCGATGGATGATAATGGTCACGGGACACATTGCGCCGGCATCATCGCCGCTGAAGATGACGATTCAGGTGCAGTCGGCGTGGCCCCAGAGGCCGGACTCTATGCCCTGAAAGTTTTGGACAGTAGCGGCGGCGGTTATTACAGCGATGTGATTGAAGCCCTCCAATGGGCTGTTGTTAATGGAATACAGGTAACAAGCAACAGCTACGGCAGTTCCGGCGATCCCGGAGTGCTTGTCAAACAGGCCTTTGATGAAGCCGAAGCAGCGGGTATTATCAATGTATGCGCCGCCGGCAACAACGGTAATCGTCGGGGAACAAGAGACAATGTAATCTATCCCGCCAGGTACAAATCGTGCATCGCCGTAGCCGCAACTAATCAAGGTGACAGTCGAGCAAGTTGGTCTAGTACCGGACCTGATATTGAAATCTCGGCACCAGGTATAAACGTCTATTCGACGTATATAAACGGTGGATATGCAACTATGAGCGGCACGAGTATGGCCTGCCCGCATGTATCTGGTGTAGTTGCTTTAATGATTTACGCCGGCGTCGGAGACATAAGGGGTACTCTTGCTTCAACCGCTATTGACCTCGGCGTTACTGGAAAAGACAATTTGTATGGTTACGGTCTCGTTGACGCTGAAAAAGCGGCCGGAGTACCTGTAGAACCTCAACCGCAAGCCCCCATAGCTAATGCAGGAGCAGATCAAACAGTAAGCGATTCGGACGGTGACGAATATGAGACTATAACACTGGACGGATCAGGATCTATCGATCCCGACGGCTCAATTGTTGAGTACAGTTGGAGTGAAGACGGCACGATCTTAGGTACCGGTCGAAACATCACACATGATTTTGACCTTGGTGTGCACGAAGTAATTCTCGAGGTAACCGATAACGATGGTCTAACTGACATCGATGGTGTTGTTATTACCGTAAACGAGAACCTTCCTCCGATTGCAGATGCCGGTTCGGACCAATCTGTTTGTGTAGATAAAGCTGTTACTTTTGATGGATCAGGTTCTTTTGATCCAGACGGTTCTATCGACTCTTATGAGTGGGACTTCGGAGATGGAACACCAAAAGGTACTGGTCAAACGATTACTCATGCTTATTTAGCTACAGGGACCTATATCGTTACTTTGACAGTAACAGATAATGGTAGTTCAGTGGACACAGATACATTAACGGTCACAGTCACGGAGCAGCCTACTTTATCTCCTATATATGTAGCAGACATCACCGTTGTTGTACGGGCTACGCATCGGAATGCCCGGGCCACAGCCGATGTGTTTATTGTAGATGGCTCTGGAAATCCGGTATCAGGAGCAATAGTCACAGCAGAATGGACCTTCGAAGGTTATTACCTAAGCGAGACTTCCGGTATTACTAATAGTATGGGAGAAGCAGTGCTTTCATCGCCCAGAGTGAGGGCTCGCTCAGGCGTCTTTACGATAAAGATTACCGATGTTGTTAAATCGGGCTGGACGTACGTTTACGAAGATGACGATTGGGCTTCGATAAGTTTCCATTAGATCTCGACAAGGAAGTCGCGCTGGTAAAATTTTGATAGGTAATGGCAAAAATCCCCCGTAATCCCATGTATGGGGGATTTTGTTTTTTAAATGCTGTTACGATTTTATTGAGTAATGGGTTGGGCTGTTGGGGAAATGAATTCTCAATAAAATAAAATCTCACTAAGGGCATCTGATTTTAGGATTGTTTAAAATCGGGTGTACAATTCTAATGATGGATGTTATACACTTATCCCGAAGTAAACCTTGAAGCTTTTGGAAAACAGGTATTGAAATGATTCAAGAAAAGGTTGAGCATGGAAAGACTTAAAGAAATATCTAAGTATAGGGAGAAGGCACATCAGAAATTTCTGTCTCTCAATTCCAAGGTCTATGGCGCGTTTCTTGAGATGGAAAAAGCAGCCTATCGCGATGGGGCTCTGCCGAAGAAGGCAAAGGAACTGATAGCGGTCGGAATTTCGATAGTCATTGATTGTGAATCGTGCATGCAGTGGCACATCGAGCAGGCGGCCAAATCAGGAGCGAGTGAACGGGAAGTTCTTGAAGCGGTCGAGGTAGGCATTGAAATGGGCGGCGGCCCGGCAACCGTCTCGGCGAGATTCGCTCTCGAAGTATTAGAGGGAATTTACAAGGAATCGCAGTAAGATACTTTGTAAGAGATTTAGGTTTTATGATTACCATTGGGTCAATTGTCGATTATCCAGAAATGGCTCCTCAAATCGCAAGATGGCTATACAATGAATAGAATTATCTTGAACCAGGGACTTCCGTTGAAGATTGGACAAAATCGATTCGCGAACAAATGTGCAAAGACCGTATTCCTGTTATGTTTGTGGCTTTGGATCAATCCGATCTGATTGGATGCATTGCGCTGGTTAAGAAAGATACAGCTACATCTATGGATTTAAGTCCCTGGCCGGGCGCATTGTATGTTACTGAAGATTATCGAGGCTGAGGTGTCGGGCTTCGGCTTGTTCGACGCTTAATTCTGTGTGCTGAAAACTTTAATATCCCTACGCTCTATGCATGCATGACGGATATGAGACTTATAAATATTGCTCATCGTCGTGGTTGGGATACGGTAGGGCAAGAATTTTATAAAAATCGTCTGGTTACAGTTATATCGCTTGAATTAAATACTTGATTTACTCTTAAAGCAGAGGTCGCAAATGCAAAAACTACCGTTTTATATATTAGATGTATTTGCGGAGGAAAAATATGCCGGCAATCAGCTCGCAGTTGTCCTGGACGCGGCGGGTATACCGGATAGCCAGATGCTGCGGATTACCAAAGAGATGAACTATTCGGAGACAACGTTCATCCTGAGCGAAGAGCCGCGAGAAGGCGGGTATGATGTTCGTATTTTCACGCCGGCGGCGGAAGTGCCTTTTGCCGGACACCCGACTTTAGGGACAGCCTTTGTAATACAGCATGAAATTATGAAAGAACCTGCTGAGACCGTAATCCTTAATTTAAAGATCGGACAAATCCCGGTAACTTCAGGTTTCAGTGGAAAAGGAAAAGATATCTTATGGATGAGGCAAAAACAACCGACTTTTGGCCTGATTATTGAGCCAGCTCCTATTTCAAGAGTTTTAGGTCTCGATGAAACGGAAATTGACAATAGATTTGCCGTTCAGGAAGTTTCTACCGGATTGCCCTTTATCATCGTTCCACTAAAGAGTCTTGATGCTGTAAAACGGGCCAAAGTAAATAAAGATGAATGTTTCAAGCTGATTGAAAAAACGCAGGCCAAGATGATTCTGGTCTTTTGCCCTGAGACTTACAATCGAGGCAACGATTTGAATGTCCGGGTTTTCTGTGATTATTACGGCATCCCGGAAGACCCGGCCACCGGCAGCGGGAACGGCTGCCTGGCGGGGTATCTGGCGAAACATCGTTATTTCGGGATAGACAAGATCGATATTCGAGTGGAACAGGGATACGAGATATCAAGGCCGTCTCTGCTTTATCTCAGGACTGAAAACAAAGATGGAAAAATCGATGTGTCAGTCGGCGGGAAGGTCGTAATGGTAGCAAAAGGGCAATTGTTATAATATATCTCTTGCGAGTTGGATGCTTCGAGGTAGAAAATTATGAGAGTGCATTTTAGAAAGTATCATGGATTGGGAAACGATTATCTTGTTATCGACCCGAACATTTACGATGTGGATTTGACGCCAGATAGCATTCGGTTGATTTGCGACAGAAACTTTGGAATCGGAGCGGATGGGATTCTGTATGGACCAGTCAGGAGCGGAGATAATCGGAGTGTACGAATCTTCAATCCCGACGGCAGCGAGGCCGAGAAAAGCGGCAATGGATTGAGAATATTCGCTAAGTACTTATTTGAAAATAAGTACGTGGATAAAAAGAATTTCACGATTGAGACATCGGGCGGAATTGTCGAAGCATATATTAGAAATGACAAGGCGAATTTGATTAAGATCAACATGGGCAAGATGACTTTCATCAGTTCCGAGATACCGGTTAAGGGCGAAGAAAGAGAAGTGGTAGATGAGGAACTGCAAATAGACAGAGTCAAGTATAAGGTGACCTGCCTGTCTGTGGGTAATCCTCATTGTGTGATTCCAATGGACGATGTAACTGAGCAAAAGGCAAAAGAATTAGGGCCTAAGGTCGAGAATCACAATATGTTTCCAAATCGAATCAATATGCAACTTTTGAAAGTCATAGACAGGGCAAATATCGAGATACAGATTTGGGAAAGAGGTGCCGGATACACCTTGGCCTCCGGCAGCAGTTCGTGCGCAGCGGCCGGGGCGGCTTACAAGTTAGGAATGGTAGGCAATAAAATAATTGTGAGAATGCCGGGTGGAGAATTATTCGTGGAAATCAGCGAGAGCGAAGATATATATTTAACAGGAGCGGTTGAAGGAGCATTTGAGGGCCGATTTCATCCTGACCTGGAACAAAAGACTTTAAGAGTGAAATAACAATCTAAAATGAGTGTTCTTCGGTGTGAGAATGGCGGATGATATGGAACAAAGGGCATGGCCGAGATTGAGGCCTGCAAATAACAGAGACTGTGATAGTGTTACCAGCTTAGTTTACGGCATTCTCAGAGAATATGAGTTGAAGCCTGACCCTGTGTGTACGGACTCTGACATAAAAGATATCGAGTCTTCTTATTTCGACCGAGGCGGGACGTTCTTTGTGCTCGAAACTGAAAATGGTGCAGTAATTGGAGCATATGGGCTTTATCCGGTTAATGAGAAAACGTGCGAGCTGCGTAAAATGTATTTAAATAAAGCACACAGGGGAAAAGGGCTGGGCAAGTTCTTGCTGGAAGATGCGTTGTCGAAAGCAAGGCAGCTCGGTTTCGAAAAAGTGATTTTGGAAACGGCTTCGGTCTTAAAAGAGGCTATCGCTTTATACAAAAGCTATGGTTTTGTGGAATACAATTCGCAACACATGTCAAGCCGGTGTGATCAAGCTTATATACTTGAGTTAAATTAAGACTCTTGGAATTCAAATTGTTTTTTGAAGACAGCCTTGAAAGCAAAAACGTTGTCGAAGTCTTCTATCGAATCGGTCGGCTGGGAGCTCATCCACTCGTTTTGTATCATCAGCCAGACGATTTCGCCGAAATCGCGGCTCGTTTTGATGCCCCACGTGTTCAATACGAGCATCGCTAATCTGCCCCATTTTTCGATGGCCAGTTTTTTCAGCCCCTCGCAAAGTGTTTCGCCGCTGACGTGTTTAGGCTCGGAAGCAACGTTTTTCGCCGTATAGCCGAGTCCTTCATAAACGAACCTTATCCCCTGGGGCTTGTATCGCCCGTCCTCGGCGGCAATTTGTTCAAGATTCTTTTTCATTTCGCAAATCCAGTCTTGTATTTAACGAGCTTTATAAGCTTAGGATTCATACGTTTTTACAATCTTTATTCTAAAACATATTCGCTCGGCGGTCAAATAAATAAACAGATTCTTGACTCGTGTGGAATTATAGAGGAGAATTACGGTTAACAAAACTACTGGTCAGCCCGGAATCACAAAATAGCTTGAAAGGCAGTATATCATGTTAAGAAAAATCTTTTTCTTGTCTCTGCTGTTAATTAGCCGGATCGGATCGGCACAAACACGTGATTACTTTAACTCTTCATTCGGCGAATTGCTTTCAGGTTCTACCGGCAAAGTTGGTTCGTGGTGGGCCTCATCCGGATGGAAAATAAGCCGCGACAAATCCCTGCCTGTTCAAATGGGCAAGGCTATTATAATAAAAGCTGCCGGTAATGAAGCAGAAGCTGCACAACTTGTCGTTCGGCCAACCGTTCCCTTGAGCGGCTTTACAATCAAAGCTGAAGACTTGTCCGGCCCCGGCGGGGCGGTTATCTCTTCTGAGAGCGTTGAAGTTTTTAAAGTCAGGTATGTCAACGTCGAGCGTCCGACCGACAAAAGTTCCGTACTCGGTTTTTGGCCGGACCCGCTGCCGCCGTTGAAAGGCCCTATAGACCTGGAACAAAATAAGAATCAGCCGTTTTGGATTCGCGTCAAGGTGCCGCCAAGTGTTCCGGCCGGAATCTACACGGGCAGCATAAATCTGGAAGCGCAAGATTACAAAGCCAAATTTGTGCTACGCGTGGAGGTCTATGATTTTATTCTTCCCGACCGGATGACCTGCACAACGGCTTTTGGCTTCTCGCAGGGCAATGTGTTTCGCTACCATAAGCTGTCCGATGCTGAACAGAGACGAATTGTGCTCGATAAATACTGGGCCGACTTTAGTACCCACCATATCTCACCTTACAATCCGGCGCCAATGGACGATATAAAAGTCACTTGGCCTGATATAAAACCTCCGGCTCCCAAATGGGAAGGTGGTGTTGCTGTAAAAAATGAAAAACACGCCGGCAATCAATCTCTGCTGTGCTTCGATGACAAAGACGACCTTAATGTCACGGTTTCTTATAAGCTTCCGATTGAAATTCC
>JAFGPJ010000335.1 GCA_016936275.1 Sedimentisphaerales bacterium | reverse complement strand
TCAACGGTATTTGTCCCTTCGACCAGCGAGAACGGATCGAAGTGGTCGATAACGCCCCAGATGACGCCGTAGTGTTTATCGAATCCGCGTCTCACCGGGTATGTTTCCAGCGGGGCAAAAGGACGGCCTGGATCATACTGATGATCCAGCCATTTTTGATGTAGCTTAGGGTCTTTAAGTGTGTCGGTTATGGACAGGTGCCATTTGCCGGCCATTGCCGTATTATAGCCGGCCTGTTTGAGTGCCTCGGCTATGGTTATTCCGTTGCGAGTCAAACTTTGACCGTTACGAGCCAATCCCACCTTATGCGGATATTGACCGGTCATTAAAGATGCTCGCGTAGGGCAGCACCTTGCACAGTTGTAGAACTGAGTAAAGCGCAGGCCATTTGCTGCAAGTTTGTCGAGGTTTGGTGTTTGGATCTCGCCACCGAAACAACCGGCATCAGAAAAGCCCATATCGTCCGCCAGAATAATGACAATATTCGGCCTTCGCTTATGCCCGGTCTCATTTGCAAATGCCGGTATATGCCGCAGTGATAGCAGGCTTATACCGGAGGCAGCAAGAAAATCCCGACGACTGAGTTTCATAATGTTTCCCTTCGTTTTTAGGTCATTATTGCAGGCGTAACGGTCTTTGTCGAAGAATATTCTTGACGGCAGAGCGGCAAATCTGGTATAAGTGTATAAGAATGGTGATTAGTTATTAGTGAATAGTTACCTTCTAATCAATAACCAATAACCAGTTACCAATAACCAAAGTTTTTATTGGAAGGAGGCAGCGTCAAGTCGCAAAATGTTGTCCGGGCGGCACAACTATAATATAATGTGAGAGTCGGATTGCTGTCTGTTATGTTTGTTTCATATCTCTTTAGTGATGGAGGAATATTATGTTTGGAAAAATGATATGGTTTGTTGCAGTGTTGTTGGTCTTAGGCATTTGCACAGATGCAGTTCTGGCGGAATTGATTGGATATTGGCCATTCGAGGAAGGCCAGGGGACCGCAACCACCGACGTTACCGGAAACGGCAATGACGGGATGTTCAATGGTAGCGTAGATTGGGTATCCGGCTATATTGGCAAAGGAGTGCATTTTGATGATGACGGTGATAGGATAGTAGTCGGTCCTATCGATCCCACGGCTGGTACCGAGGCGATGACATTAGCTGCCTGGATCAACTGGGAAGGCCTGAACCATAGCCGCTCACAGCAGGGCATCATTGGCAAACGGCTCGGCTGGGATCCCGGCACCAATATCAAGTGGTACTGGCAAACCAACCCAGCCGGCGATCTTTTGTTTCGAGCCGATGCCGGCGATGGTGGTGCGGGTATGGGGTGGGGAAATACAGCCCTCGTGCCCTATGCGAATGAATGGACGCATGTGGCCCTGACCTGGGATGATGATGACGTGGTACAGTATATCAATGGCGAGGAAGTTTCGACGGGGAACATTACTTTTAGAGATACTGCGGACGAAACACCCGTATCGATTGGTTGCGTTTCCTCTACCAACACCGAAACATTTGTCGGTAGCATCGATGAGGTATATATCTTTAACAACGCCTTACCACAGGCACAGATACAGGACCTGGCTAATGGGATTATTCCTGTATTTCCGAAAGCCCGCTGGCCGCAGCCGGAAGATGACGCTGCACTTTGGCAGACCTGGGCAAGCTTTTCCTGGGAACCGGGAGACGGTGCCGCTTCCCACGATGTGTACTTAGGAGATAGTTTTGCTGACGTAAACGAAGGTACCGGCGAAACATTCAGGGTAAATCAGACCGAATTGTTTTATTTTGCCGGCATTTTCGGCTATCCCTATCCTGATGGCCTTGTTCCCGGAACAACGTACTACTGGCGTATCGACGAGGTAGAGGCCGACGGCGTTACGAAACACAAAGGCGATGTATGGAGCTTCTTTATTTCACCCAAAAAAGCCTATAACCCAAATCCGATCGATGGAGCCGGATTGATAGCAACTGATGTGACTCTGAGCTATGCTCCGGGTTTTGGTGTGAAAGTCCATCATATATTCTTCGGTGAAAATTTCGCCGACGTGGAAGACGGAACGCCGGATACCTACAAGGGTCCGGTTGTATTGACGAGTTTTGTTCCCGGTGAGCTTGATTTTAACAAAACATATTACTGGCGAGTGGACGAGTTTGACGGTGTGGAAACACGTAAAGGTGATGTCTGGAGCTTTCAGACGACTCCGCTCGGACTGGGAGCCGTTGTGCTTGAGATTTGGGATAATATTGCCGGCGGTAGTTTAAGCGATCTGACGGGCGATTCTCGCTATCCGGCCCAGCCGGACTCAACCCAGTCTATAACGGAGCTTGCATGGGATCCGGACGCGGACAATTATGGAGGCCGAATTTATGGCTGGCTCTACCCGCCTCAAACCGGGGATTATATATTCTGGATTGCCAGCGATAACGATAGTGAATTATGGCTGAGCACAAATGATGATCCCGAGAACGTTGAGCTGATTGCCAGCATAAGCGGGTGGACCGGAGCCAACGAGTGGAACAAATTCGCCTCCCAGATGTCCGAACCGGTTTCATTGACAACGGGCAGCAAATATTATGTTATGGCCATTTGGGTAGAAGGCACCGGCGGCGATCACTGCATCGTGGCATGGCAGGGTCCCGGAATCGAGAAACGAACGATTATTGCCGGGGATTATCTATCGCCGTATGAGCCGGTCAGTGCCTATGGCCCCAATCCCGGGGATGGTGCCGTGGGTGTCAAGCGGGCACCTACGCTTACATGGAAGCCTGGTATCCAGGCAGCTTCGCACGAGATATATTTCGGAACGGATGAAGAAGCCGTGCGTAATGCCACCATGGCTTCACCCGAGTATGTGGGACCCCTGACTCTTGGCTCTGAGAGTTATGAACCTGGCAAACTTGCCTGGGAGAGTACATACTATTGGCGTATCGATGAAGTCAACGAACTCAATCCGGACAGCCCTTGGAAGGGCAATGTTTGGAGCTTTACTTCGGCCGACTTTTTAATCATCGATGATTTCGAAGATTACGATGCCGGTGAAAATCAGATTTGGTACGCCTGGCACGATGGTCTTGGCTATGGCTCTGAAGCGACTCCGCCTTACTATGCAGGTAACGGCACCGGAGCGGCTGTTGGAGATGAAACTACACCTTCTTATACGGAAGAGACCATCGTTCACGGCGGCGGTCAATCGATGCCGTTGTTCTACGATAATAATAAGCAGGGCTATGCAAATTATTCGGAGACTGAGCTGACATTGACAGATGTAGGGGACTGGACAGAAGAAAACGTAGCGGAATTGTCGCTGTGGTTCAGAGGCTATCCGGCGTCCGTCGGAAGCTTCGTCGAAAGTCCGGCCGGCACTTACACAATAACCGCTTCCGGCGCAGATATCACAGGTACGTCAGATGAGTTTCACTTTGCCTATAAAACGCTCACCGGCCCCGGCTCGATTATCGCAAAGGTCGAGAGCGTGCAAAACACAAACCAGTGGGCAAAGGCCGGCGTGATGATTCGCGAGACGCTTGATCCCGGCTCGGCACACGCTATGGTTTTTATCACACCCGGTCAGGGCGTTGTATTTGAATATCGTCCCCTTGCCGGCGATAACAACCTTGGAGCGGCAGGGCAGCAAACGGGCGTTACGGCCCCGTACTGGGTGAAGTTAGAGCGAAGCTTGTCAGGCAGCTTTACAGCTTCCTATTCCGCTAACGGCACGAGCTTCCAGCCGATACCGAACACTTCGATGGCGAACATCCAGATGAATGCGAATGTCTATATCGGTTTGGCGGTGACAGCCCATGATGTCACTCAGACGTGCCAGGCCGTATTCTCGAACGTTACCTTTACCGGCACAGTCGGGCCGCAGTGGATGAACCAGGATATCGGCGTAGCCAGCAATGATCCGGAACCGATGTACGTTGCGGTAACAAACAGCGGCGGCGTACCTGCTGTTGTATACCATGATGATCCAGCCGCGGCACAGATTGACGTTTGGACCGAGTGGGTAATTCCTCTGCAGGTTTTTGCCGATCAGGGCATAAATCTGACTGATGTCGATAGAATCGCTATCGGTCTCGGCACGAAAGGCAATATTTCGACGCCTGGTGGTTCGGGCAAGATGTACTTTGACGACATTCGGTTGTACCGAACAAGAAATACTCCTTAGCGGTCAAAGATGTTTTACTGAATCACAGTGGGCAAATAAATGACTTCGGGGCCAGTATCGATTTATTTGGTATTAGTTCCGTTTTTATGTATCCGTATTACGGTTTACTATTTTTGAGAAGAGCAGTTCAGTAGTATTATTTAGCGAATAAAATCCTTGACTATGAGGTGGTCAATCTGGTATAAATGTACCATATTAGTTTTAAGCTTAAAGTTTTGATCTTAAAACTGTCTATATGAACTATTCATTGGAAGGAGGATTATTATGAAACAAGCAATGATCCGCCTGGTCTTTTTCTTGGTGGCTTTCGGATTCTGCAATACGATTGCCTCCGGCCAGGAAAACCAAATCGTAAACGGCGAGTTCGACGACGATCTCAATGGGTGGCGCTATTATGGTTCGGCCGGTTTCAGTCTACAAGTTGTGCAGGATGCGGGCCTGTCTGGCACGAATGCGATAATGATAGACGTGTCCGATGCCTCTGCGGGAACTGCTATAGGATTTGCTCAGGGAGGACATAATGATGAAAACCTCGAACTCATACAGGGCCAGACGTATCCGATCGGCTTTATGGCCAAAGCAGAGCAGGATAGAGAGATGATTGTGTTGTTCCAGATTTACAATCCGGAGATTCCACAATGGCTGACTCCCTGGGATGAGACGGTACAGCTTACTACCGAGCCACAGAGCTTCAGCTTTGAATATTTACATGAGGGCGAGTCTACAGCCGATCACTCAGATTGGTGGGTGGATATTTACTTTATGCTCAAAGGCGTCTGGTGGCCCATGGAAGGTGATACTCTAAATAAGAAAGTATGGATTGACCAGGTATATTTTGGTGCTAAAAGCCTGCTACAGGCTAAGGATCCATATCCGCCTGATGGTTCTATCTATGATGACACATGGGTAGGTCTTGGCTGGACACCCATCGAGTTCGCTGTCTCGCACGATGTGTACCTGGGCGACAACTTCAACGACGTCAATGACGGTCTCGGTGACACATTCCGCGGCAATCAGTTCTTAACGACTTATCTTGTCGGCTTTGTCGGATATGCCTATCCTGACGGCATGGTTCCGGGAACAACGTACTATTGGAGAATCGATGAAGTAAACGATGCCGATCCGAACAGCCCATGGAAGGGTCAGGTCTGGAGTTTTACCGTTCCACCCAGACAAGCGTATGCTCCTGATCCGCCTGATGGGGGCACGTTCATAAAGACTGATGCTGTTCTGAGCTGGATGCCCGGTCTCAACGTAGAAAATCACATCGTATACTTCAATAATGACTTCGATGACGTGAACGAGGCAACAGAGGGTATGTCTCAGGATGATACTACCTATACACCCTTCCTTCTTGAAAGAGAAGAGACCTACTATTGGCGCGTCGATGAATTCGACGGATCCACTACTCACAGGGGCGAGGTCTGGAGCTTCCGCACCGTACCAGATATCCCGATTCATGATCCCAATCTCGTAGGATTCTGGAGTTTAGACGAAGGTTCTGGGAGCCATGCCGTAGATTGGTCCGGCCATGATAATCATGGCGGCTTCGTTGGCCAGCCGCAGTGGGTGGATGGATATGATGGTGGTGGCTTGGAGCTGGATGGTAATAGCTGGGTGGACTGTGGCACTACTGCTACTCTGCGGATCGCCGGGCCGATGACTATTGCCTGCTGGGTCAAACCGGCCGCACTCGGTGGTGACCAGGGATTTGCCAGCCTGAATGGCTCGTATGTGTTCAAGGTCAGTGACTTCAATGACAGTGATAACCACCTTCGCTTCACGACGCCGGGTGTTCTTGATCACGATGCATATAATGCGGTTCTGAATAACGGCGAATGGCAGCATGTAGCCGTTGCTTTCGAACCTAACCAGGCTGGCGGAGCGGTATTCTACATCAACGCAGATGAGGCGGACCGGCTCGACGCTTCGGTTATGAACGAAGGTTCGGGGCCGTTCCTCATCGGAAGCAATCAGTGGGCCGATCAGGAGTTTCTCGGCTTGATTGATGATGTACGGATTTATAACAAGGTTTTAACCGCAGAAGAGATCACCGAGGCCATGCGTGACGATTTATTGCTTGCCTGGAGCCCGAATCCGGTCAATGGGTCAGTGCCGGGAGTTGATGAGGCGCTGCCCCTTAGCTTCTCACCGGGGGATATGGCTGCTCAAAACGATGTGTATTTCGGCACTGACCGAGACGCTGTTGCTAATGCCAATACGACTACAGCGGATATATATCGCGGTCGTCAGAACGGCACGAGTTATACTCCCCCGGAAGGTGTCGAGTTGGGAGGCGGGCCTTACTACTGGCGAATCGACGAGTTCAATACCGATGGCACAGTCAGCAGGGGCAAAATCTGGAAATTTACTGTAAAAGATTACATCCTAATCGATGACTTCGAAAACTACGATGCCGGGGATAATCAGGTATGGTTCGCCTGGCACGATGGACTTGGCTATGGTTCGATCGGATCCGACGTTTACTTTGCCGGTAACGGCACGGGTTCGGCTGTAGGAGACGAAACCACGGCATCTTATACCGAGGAGACGATAGTTCACGGCGGTGGCCGGTCAATGCCGCTTGTCTATGAAAACGATAAACTGGGCTACGCTTATTATTCAGAAGTTGAGCATATATTGACAGAACAACGAGACTGGACTAAAGAAGGTGTCGGAGAATTATCAATCTGGTTCCAGGGTCGTCCGGGATCGGTCGGCAGCTTTGTAGAAGGTCCGATCGGCACCTACACGATGACTGGGTCCGGCACAGATATCTGGGACGTCAGCGGCATAGGAGCGGGCTTCCATGATGAGTTCCACTTTGCTTACAAAACGCTCTCCGGCCCCGGTACGATTGTCGCAAAAGTTCAAAGCATAGAAAACACGAACAACTGGGCAAAGGCCGGCGTGATGATTCGAGAGACTCTTGATGCTGATTCTGTTCACGCGATGATGGTAGTGACACCGGCCGAAGGTGTTTCCTTCCAGCGACGCAATGTAACCGGCGATACGAGCGCCGCCGATACGACCAGTGGAATCACGGCGCCGTACTGGGTGAAGTTGGAGCGTGACAAAGTCGGCAACTTTGTAGCTTATCATTCAACGAACGGCTCTAACTGGGTAATGCAGGGGACGCCCGACAATATCACAATGGGTACAAATGTCTGTATCGGCCTGGCGGTAACCAGCACCGATCCTGCTTTAACATGTCGGGCCGTGTTCTCCAATGTTACGATTACCGGAACGGTTGGCACGCAGTGGGCGAATCAGGATATAGGCATTGCCAGTAATGCTGCCGAGCTGCTGTATGCAGCGGTTTCAGATAGCACCGGCACTTCTGCGATAGTTATTCATGACGATCCAGCCGCGGCACAGATCGATACTTGGACTGAATGGGTCATTCACCTGCAGGCTTTTGCCGATCAGGGCATAAACCTGACCGATGTTGACAAGATTGCCATCGGTCTCGGCACGAAAGGCAATATAACGATTCCAGGCGGCTCGGGTAAGATGTACTTTGATGATATTCGGCTGTATCGGACAGGAAATGTTCCTTAACGGTAAATCCTGCTTTTGCTGAATTAAAATCGTTAAATAAATTACTTCGGGGCTTGTGCTGATTTACTCGGTATGAGCCCCGGTTTTCGTATGGGCATTAAGGATTTCTATTTTGAGAGAAAAGAAATATATAAAATCTATATGTATTGTCTTGCATCTGCTGTGTTTTAGTTTTATAATCCTTCAATGATAAAATATAAGCATGTTTTAGCTCTGAATCCGTATTTCGGGGATTCTACCGCTACAATGGGGATGTTCCCCCCGACGGGCCTGGAGTATATCGCCGCGAGCATGAAAGACCTGGTCGGCAAGGTGACGCTTCTTGATCTTCGATATGAAAGGGACTATCGTAAACCGGAAGTACTTAGCGAGTTTATCAGTAACCATATCGATCTATTGTGCGTAAGTATTCGGTGGGATGCTCAGTTCGAGGAGGTCTGTGATTTCCTGTCTAAACTGCCGGCCGGGGTCTGCACGATTGTTGGCGGTTACAAAGCGACGCTTGAAGTGGAGTACCTGTTCGAGCGTTGCCCTAATATCGACATGATCGTGCGGGGTGAGGGCGAAGATATTATTCAACAGATCGTCACCGGAACTCCGTACAGGGATATTAAGGGGCTTTCTTATCGTCAGAATGGCCAAATTATCCACAATGAAAATCATGATTTGCCTGACATCGCACGTATCTCTTTTCCCGACCGCTCCCTAAGAAGGCACGATTATTATTGGATTCAGCAGGGCGTTCGACTCAGCAGGCGTACCTTCGACACGATTCTGACAACACGGGGATGTCCGTTCAAATGCAAGTTCTGTACGTTCAGTCTCAATCCGCTCGGGCAGAAGAGAAGCTACACGGAACGGCCTCTCGAATCGGTTATTGAAGAATTGAAGATGATTAAGGCTGATTTCGTATTGTTCAGCGATGACAACTTCTTCACAAATCCCAGGCGGAGCGAAGAGCTTTGCGAGATGATTATCGAGAACAACATCAAGAAGACTTTTGCCGTCCAGGCCAGGATTGATATGGCAAAGTATCCTAAGATTCTTGATAAAGCCGAGAAAGCAGGCTTCAGGCTTTTTCTTATCGGGATCGAGTCGCCGCATGACTGGATCCTGAAACTGCTTGCCAAGGGCATTACCCAGCAGCAGATACGGGATGCCTTTGAAGTCTTGACGCAGTACAACTTTTTCCTGCATGGTTACTTCATCTACGGCAACATTGGCGAGACGGAAGAAGAAATGCTATATATACCGAAGTTCGCAAAGGAGATCAAGGTCGATTCGATCAGTTTCCAGAAGCTCCGTGTCGAGAAGTTCTCGCCCCTGAAGGAAATTGTTGAGAATACGCCGGGCTACTATTACGGACATATCGGCGGTCCGGTGTATTCGGACCGTTACGGGCGTAAGGAGCTAAAACAAATCCGGAACAAAATTCGATCGGGATTCTACGATCTGCCGCAGATTGGCCAAATCGTTGAAAAAGCATGGCGAATTGGTCTTGTTAATGGGCGTGACCTGGCGGCTGCTTTACCTAATCTCCCTCTGCTGATGTACAGGCTGGCCAGGCAAAGGATGCGGAAAAAACATGTCCGGACTTCCGGAAAATGAAACAAACGATTTGAATCCAGTCTGTCATTACCTGTCAGCATGTATAAGATACGCTGAATTACAATTGCAATTTTATAGTTAACCTGATAACCTGATTAGCGTTCTATATGAAAAATTCCGGCTTGTGTTACTTGCGAAAAACGCAGAGAAATGAAGTTTACAGACCTTAACCTAAAGCCCAAAATTCTCGCGGCGCTAAGAGACATGCAATACATTGATCTGACGCCCGTCCAGGAGAAAACCTTCCCCCATGTCCTCTCCGGAAGGGACATAATCGCCAAAGCCGAAACGGGTTCGGGAAAAACAGCAGCCTGTGCCGTTCCCATAATCCAGATGGTTAACACATCCCTTAAAGCCGTTCAGGCCCTGGTCCTTGTTCCGACCCGGGAGCTGGCACTGCAATATGTTGGTGAAATCTCCGACATTGCCAGGCGAACGAATATCGCGCCCTCAGCGGTCTATGGAGGTTTTCCCATCCAAATTCAGACTGCTAAGCTGAATCATGGAGTGGAGATTCTTGTTGCCACACCGGGAAGGCTCATCGACCTGCTCCGCAACACAAAGCTTAGCCTGTCGAATGTCAGAACCTTCGTCCTCGACGAAGCGGATGAGATGCTCAATATGGGATTCATCTCGGACGTGGAATTCATAATCAACTGCCTTATACACGAACACCAGACCCTTCTGTTTTCCGCGACCATGCCCAAAGAGATTTCGAAGCTGGCCCAAAAATATTTGAAGGATCCTCTCACTATCGACCTTAGCAAAGACCAGGCCGCACCGCAAAATCTCCAGCACTTCTTCATGCAGGTCAACAATAAGAACCGGTTGGAGTCGTTGCTTAGATATATGAATAACGCCCGGCCGAAACAGGCCATAATCTTCTGCAATTCGAGAATCGGTGCTGAAAAGCTGCACGGCCATTTGAAAAAGAAGCTTTCCTCAACTGAAATCATCCACGGCGGGCTCGATCAGTCCAGGCGAACGTCGCTGTTTAATCGATTTCGTAAAATGGAAATCAAGATTATGGTCGCCACGGCCCTCGCCAGCCGCGGACTGGACTTCACCCATGCGACCCATGTCATTAATTATGATTTTCCCGCCGACACCGACGCCTATACCCACCGGACCGGCAGGACTGCAAGAATGGGCCGAGAAGGCGTCGCTCTTACGTTCTTTACAAAAAGGGACCTGAATAACTTAAAGACAATCATCAATACCAATCGTATTCAGCCGATCTGGCAGGGCGCCGAGCCCGACCTCATGGACGTCCCGCGCCCGCACAAGTCGCGCAAACGCTCTTCACGAAATTACCGTCCTCGCAGGAGAAAACAGCAGGGCGGCTCGCGAACCGCTCCAGCCTAATCATTCATCGCTCAATCCGTAGATTTTGTGTTATGTCTCCACATTGCACTTCGTAATTCCCGGCATCAGGTGCAGTAAGCCCGTAAATGACCGCTGCTTTCTTCTCGGCTGCCTTCAGCCACAACCAGCGAGTTATGTTTTGTTCGCCCACGGTGAGTTCAATTTTTGCAAGTCCTTCCTGCCTGCCGTTTTCCACAACGCAGTTGACTTGGTAAGGTTCGCCTGCTCTTATTTTACTTTCGGCGCCGTCGGCCATAATTTTCAATTCGGTGCAGTCGGGTTCTAGCATCGGAAAATCGACATTATGTAGCTGCACATGCGTAGTGTCGTTTAGAACCATTGCTTCGAGCACTTCGGGCAGCAGCGGAAATTTGAAGTCTTCGAGTGTCAGTTGGTCCACACCCGTGCATATCAGCACAGGCCGCAGGTCTTCCTTCTCAAAACGCAGCCGGACATTGTCGAGATGCAGGCTCTGCACGTTTTTCGCGTGAAAACCCCATGCTGGCAGTGGCCTGGCATCCACACCGGGCGATTTTACGATCATGCGGGCATCTTCGGGAGTTCCGCCGCCTTTATATTCAACAGTAACATCCCGGAAGACCACGTTCATGAACTTTGTTTCGGCCCAGCTTTCAATCGCGGACGCCGCCCGATATACGCCGGTGGCTGTCACACGGTTGATGACAATGTTGCCGGCGGTGTTTCCGGATTTCAGCGTAAAGTGAAACGGCGTCGAAACGTTGTGCATCGTGACGTCGGATATCGTAACATCGTCGAGAGCGCCTTCGGTGGCGTCCCAGCCGCCGGGCTGCAGGTTTATGCCGGCAAGCATATTATGCCGGTCCGAGGTTCGGTGAGGATGGACGCCGGGGCCGTAGAAGAGGCAATTATGTATAATCAAGTGAGTGGCCGGGCCGATTAATCGTATTCCGTTGCAGGAGGAGTTAACAATGCAATCGGAAATCAGTGTATTTTCCCAATATCGGCCTGCTATCGAGTCGTCCCCGGTGAAGAACTGACAGCCGATGATGCTGACGTCCCGGCAGGGGTGCTCCGGCGCCCCGCGGAAATGCACGCCGTCCCAGCCGCCGGTGAATTTGACATTGCGAACTTCCACCTGGCTGCTGACATGGAAGAGGATTGCGTAGTTGGCTGAGTCCACGAAAGAAATGTCGCGAACCGTTACCTTCCGGCAATTGACGAACAAAAATGTATGCGGGCCGCGCATCCGTTCCTCGCCGGTCGGGTCGAATACTTTGTTGCCGTCAATTACACCTTGTCCGGCAATAGCGATATCTTCCAGCCCGTCGCCGAGAATCAAGGCCCTGTGCCACTTGCCCCATCTGGCCTCCGGCATGAAATCCGGAATTACGGGGTGCTGATATTGATTGAGGTCCGGTGTCCCGACGAGGGTTGCGCCGGCTTCGAGAAAGAGTGTCACACGGCTTTTGAGATGCACCGTACCGGAAAGATATCTGCCTGGCGGCACCAGGACCTGGCCGCCTCCGGCAGCAGCGCAGGCCTCAATAGCCTTGTTTATGGCCGGTGTATCGAGGGTCTTGCCGTCGCCCACTGCACCAAAGTCGCGAATATCGAACAGGCCGGAAGTGCCTGCAAGAGCTGCCTGAGCAGCTATAAAGACTATTATTAATGCTGAACGAATAGACTTCGACGCGCTGCGGTAATTTATCATCGCTGTATCTCCTTTCCGATGGCGATGAGCTGTTTAAGGTGGGGCTCATAAATCGCCCCGTCGCCGGATACGTTGACATCGATTGTGACTACACCGCCGAGCGCGTTGACCTTACGGACGTAATCGACCATATACTCGTCGCTGTTGGTTGGCCCGTCCTTGGCGGCCCAGCGGGTGCCGAGGAATGAAAGTATGTGCCATTGTAGTTCTTGCGATGCAGGATTGGTTTGGGGCGTCACTTCAAATTTGTTCTGCTCGCCTGCCGTGTAGTCCTGCTGGTTTGTCAGGGCCGTGAATGCTTTGTCGATCCGGGTTCCCGGATTGAACGCCAGGATGCTTTCGGGATTGCCCGCCCGGCAGGCGGCGGCCCATGTGTTCCAGTTGCAAGGTTTGGCCGGGTCGTCCCAGCCGGCGGTATTGTAGGAGCCGTCGAACCACCAGCCTGAGATTTTTTTGCCGTAACGAAGCGACCACTCGGCAATAACCTCGGACCATCGTTTAGTGAATTCCTGCGGCGCCGGCTGCCGCTCGTGAACATCGTGCAGGCCGGTCATGGCCTGCTGGTCCTGCTGTGGCGAACGCGAAGGCAGGTACAGCATGAGCCTGATTCGGCGCTCGGCCAGCGCATCGGCGATTTCCATCGGCAGGTCTCTTTTAGAGCAGCGCCGGCCGATTTCGTATCCGGCATATTTCTCGTATGTAGCATTGGGGCTGCAATAATACCCGCTGTTCTGCCCCAGCGTAAAGATAAGATATTTGGCACCCGTCCGCCGGAGCTGGTCTGCGAACTTCTCGACGTCGAAAGATCCGACTCTTTCATTCCAGTTCGGCCCTTCTCCCAGATAATGGACAAAGACGCCGAACTTTGCTTCTTTGAGCCACGCTTTTCCATTCTCGCGGGCCGGCAACTGTTGCTCCTGAGCAAGTGAGCAGGTTGCCAGAAGGGCGATGCCGCAAAACACCATAATCTCTTTCCTGAGTTGCATCATGACATAAAACTCCAAAAATTTCATCGTGACCTGAATCCGGCTACTCGAATTCTATAATTGCTTCAGTCCATTGGGGCAGATTCCATTGCTCCTGTTGTAGATCGGCAGTGATAACGTATGTTCCCGGATCAACCGAGGTGTCAATAACGAGATTGAAATCAGTCTGTTTTTCGGTTCGCGGAGGAATAGTGACCGAAGTATTTGTGGGTACAGCGTCAAATCCAGTGGGAAGATTAAGAGCAAAAGTATATGTTCGGGAAGCATCGGAATGGTTGAATGTCTTTAAGCTGATTTTAGCGTTCCGGCCGGATTTGGCTTTGCTGCCGTAAGGACTGAAGCGGACCCACCGTTCATCGATGCCGTAGTTTGGCTCGTCCCAGGGCAGCAGTTCGGCAAGAAATTCTTTGCGTTTTGTCAATGTTGCCGTCATGAGATCGAGCTGCTCGGCATTGAAACTGAAAGGTTCGACGACGTGCTCATTGATTAGTAATGTTCCGGCGGGGATTTTTCTGACAAGGTCAAGGCAATAGAAGTAACCCATTGAGCCGTGCAGAAGGTTACGATTGAGTAAACAATAGTCGTCGATTCCCGAAGGAGTGAAGGAGTCGCCGATAAAAAAGATTTTTTCGGCGTTGTCCTTTTCGACAAGCAGCGCATCGTGGTAAATCGTCTGGCCGGGAAAGTCGTGGAATGTGAATGTGAATTCTTTCCATCGCATTTTATGCCCCTCCGGCATGACTTTGATATTTACAATAGGATTCATAGTCAGGCATGGCAGGCGAAAGTCGCCGGGATGTTCGAGGATATCAATGCCTTGGCCGGTTGCATAAACGGGGCAG
>JAFGPJ010000334.1 GCA_016936275.1 Sedimentisphaerales bacterium | reverse complement strand
TATCAATGTCAATCAGGAGATGACAACGCCGTCTTGGGTGTAATTGCAAAATCATTTTCAAACTACCTGTCACAATCACTCCCGACCCGTCCCGAACAGCCCATTTTCTTTATGGCTATACCTTATAGTGCCACCTGACATGTCACACGTAACACTGTTTCTGCTCATCAGTTATGATTTCAGACAAAACAGAACAATATAACAGCCAATAATTATATTATAGGACCATGAAAAGACGGAAAAATCACAGACGTAACTCAATCCTGGAAGTCAGATACTCTAAGAACATCGAGAGACTGGAGTCAGTAACTTATAACGGTCATGAAAAGCTCTGGAAAGAACTTGTGTATAAGGCCCTGTAAAAAGGTCATGCCAGAGCCGTATAGACCTGGCTAATGCTATCAACTATATAGTTATTGATTCTCTCGGTGTATTTCGCGCCCACACGCATCTGGACGAAGCGGTCAAAAATCTCAAGCGTCTGCCGGCAGCTATCGGGGCCGTACTTGATCTTTTTGCCTTCCGTGCTGTTAAACGAAGGCCAATCCGGATGTCGCGTCCGCTTGTTGATCACGGATTCCGCTATGGGCAGCAGAACCGAACCGGTCATCGTAGATGCCGGGACCTTTCGCTGCCTTAATTCCCGGATACAGCGGTCACGAGCCGCCTTGTCCCGCATCTCGAAAAAGACTGCATACCCGATATCGCCTTCTGGGTCGGGACGGTGTCGCAGACGAATGTCGGCGAGTTTTTTAATGCCGTCATAGATGGTATTCGCGTTGGCGCGAAGCTTGGCCAGCATGATATCGAGCTTGGACAACTGAGCGCCGAGAACCGCCCCAGTAAACTCATTCATCCTGAAATTTTCCCCGGCGAATGTCTGCACCTGGCTTGGCCCCGAACGGTCAAGGAAAAGCGTCCTGATCGTACCCATATCATGAAAACGTGCCGCTCGCTCATAAATAACCGGACTGCTCGTAACTACGGCTCCGCCTTCACCTGATGTCATTACCTTATTTACCTGAAAACTATATATCCCAACATCGCCGATGGATCCAAGTTTTTTCCCGTGATAAGTGCCGCCGACGCACTGTGCGCAATCCTCTAAAACAGCCACCCCTTGCTTGCGCGCAATCTGCATGATTGGATCCATATCGCATGGAGTGCCAAGCAGATGGACGGCAATAACGGCTTTAGTACGAGGGGTGATTTTTCGCTCGAAGTCCTTCGGATCGATATTCAAGGTGCGGTCGATGTCAGCAAAAACCGGCAATGCGCCAGCATGGACTACACATGTATAGTCCGACCACCAGGTATATGCCGGTACGATCACCTCATCACCTGGGCCGATGCCCAGCCCGGTCACGGCACAATCGAGCGCCGCGGTCCCCGATGTTACTCCAAGCGCAAAACGAGCGCCCATGTACTCTGCGAACTTCTCTTCGAACCGCAGGACCTTTGTCGGCTTGCCTTGCCCCCAATACCGAAAGGGAGAGCGGGATTCCAATACTTCCATCAGGGCCTGCTCTTCACGTTCATCGAAAAATTGCGGCCCGATGTATCCCGGATCTATGTTAGGCATTGCATTCGATTCTGTGCTCTGCTGGCCTCGCAGCTTCTGTGAGTTCAGAGCAAGGGCCGAACCGGGCAGGGCCAGGCAACTTTTCGACAGGAATTCCCGGCGGGTAAAATCATGGTTTCCTGCGGTTTTAATAATATTTTCCGCGTTCATTTTCAGCCTCCTTATTCCATCAGTTCAGTCAAGCGACCGTTCAGATTACTATGCTCCCAAATGGCTATTATTAAGCTACTCGGACAATATCACAAGTACACCTTCATGTCCAGCAATTCGGTATTAGGATTTTGGGTGTGAACAAAGAAGCTCAGGTATTTGATTTCTCTGTGAATTCTTAATGAAATGAGAAGAGATTGTATATCTACCACAAGTAGCTTCGTAAAGCTTTAGGTCGCCATCAGGGGCCAATATCCACCCCTGATAGCGGCTTTTTCCAAGGCTAATAATTTATTACTGTATAGCTTTTGCTATTGGAGCATAAGCAACATGTTTATGCATGCGAATTTCTTCCATGCGCTGCTCCAGTCTTGCAACCTCCGTCATGTTTCCGGTCTTGCGGTGAAGCTGAACCAGCGTTTCCAGCACATCGGCCATACACGGGTGATATTCATTAAAAATATTCTCGATTATCTCTACTGCCCTGTCGCATAGATTTTGTGCTTTAGAATATTTGCCATGATTTATATAAACTCTTGCAAGATTATTAAGAGCTATGGCTGCCCTATCACTATTAGTGCCTTGTGAGTTTTCCAAAATTTTCAACGCTTTTTGTAAAGCATCTTCGGCTTTACCGTAATTTTCGCTCAACAGATAGAATTCCCCAAACCGGCTTAAAACATCACACTCAACCAGGTACCCGGAGTCAGCCTGATTTTCAGCCGCACTTAGAGACCTTTCAAGAAACAATTTCGCATTAACCATGTCTTCTTTAGCCTCGTATAGCTTTGATTTTACCAGCCAGGCAGGTATGAGCAGATGATGATT
>JAFGPJ010000333.1 GCA_016936275.1 Sedimentisphaerales bacterium | reverse complement strand
TACTTTTTGATTTACTATTCCGTCCTCAGCCAGAAGGATACGCAGGGATTTCGTGCCGAATGTTTTGCCGGCAGCGATTGCCGCATCTGCTTCATCAGCAGTAGCGATACTAAGAGCAGCAACAATTGAATCCAACAATTCCGATTGTTTAACCGGCTTCATAAGGGAAAAGTCGATACCCAGCTCGTGACAGCGGGCAGTATCTCCTAAATTTCCCGCTGATGAAAGCATGATTAGCGTGGTCTGGCTCAGGTCCGGATTAAGTCTGATCTGCTCGGCAAGCTCGAAACCGCTCATGCCGGGCATCATTCCATCCAGCAACGCCAGGTGAAACGGCTCACCTGCTTTGGCAGCTCTTTCCATTTCAAACAATGCCGATTGGCCGTTATCGGCAACCGCAGGATTCATGCGCCAATTGCTCAGCATTTCCTCAAGAATAACCCTGTTTGTCTTATTATCGTCAACGACAAGCACTCGCAGGCCGTGTAAAGTAACCGGCCCCGGCTTTATCGGTGCATCCTTCTGAAGGGAGAAAACCGTGCTGAAATGAAACGTGCTGCCCTTTCCTGCTTCACTCTCAAGCCACATTCGTCCGGCCATCATTTCAACCAGATGTGACGAAATTGTCAATCCCAAACCCGTACCTCCAAACCGGCGAGACATGGAACTGTCCGCCTGGCGAAAGGCCTCAAAAATAATCTGCTGCTTATCCGTAGGAATACCGGTCCCTGTGTCACTGACGCTAAAATGCAGATGTACCTCGTCATCAATCATCGATTCCATGTTCACACTCACGGCAATTTCACCCTCTTCGGTGAACTTGATAGCGTTACCCGTAAGATTAACAATGACCTGGCAAAGCCGTCCCGGATCACCAATAAGGTCGTCCGGAATCTCGGATGGAATGCGGCACGTCAATTCCAGGCCTTTTTCAGCAGCGCGCCCGGCAAGCCTCTGGAGCGTATCGGCGAGTGTATCGCGTAATTTGAAACCAACCGATTCAAGCTCAAATTTACCTGCTTCTATTTTAGAAAAGTCCAGTATGTCGTTTATCAGTCGCAGGAGTGTTTCCGCCGATTGGCTGGCCAATTCCAAATATGTGCGCTGCTGACCGGTGGGATTGGTGCTCAGCAGCAGATCAACCATCCCGATAATACCGTTCATAGGAGTTCGGATTTCGTGGCTCATAGTAGCCAAAAAGTCGCTCTTGGCCCGGCTTGCAACTTCGGCGGCTTCCTTGGCCGCACGGAGCGCCTCGGCAGCCCTTTTCCGCTCGGTAATGTCCCGAGAAATACCGAAGGTACCGACAATCTCGCCATGCTCGTTATACAAAGGCAGCTTGGTCGTGGTAACCCAGGTCTCGCGGCCGTCGGGCCAGGTCTCCTTTTCCTCCTTGTCCACCAACGGTTGATTGTTTTGCATTACCCGCTCTTCATCGGCCTTCGCTTGGCCAGCATGCTCGTCGGCAAAAAAGTCGTAATCGGTTTTACCCAGGGCCTCGGCCGCGTCGCTCAGACCAAAGTAGTCAGCCAGCGCCTTGTTGATCCGGATAAAGTGGCTATGGACGTCCTTGAAATATATACTATGGGGGAGGTTGTCCATTAAAGCATGAAGCAGATACCGCTCCTGCTCCAGTGCAGCTTCGGCCTCGTGGCGTTCGGTGACGTCCCAGAAAATAACCTGCACACCCACTACACTGCCGCCGGCGTCGCGGACGGCTGACTTCATCACCTGTACGTAGCTGGTTCGGCCGTCACTTTTGTTCTCTTCAACGGTCTCGAATACCTCGCCCGTTTCTATCACCTGCCGGTCGTCCTGCCGGTACTTTTGCGCGAGCTCTTTCGAATAGAAATCGAAGTCGGTCTTTCCGACAATCTTCTCAAGCGGTCTTCCCAGCAAATCGCAAAATGATTTGTTGGCAAATGTAAATCGACCATCGAGATCTTTGCGAAGGACGTGGACCGGCAAATTTTCAACTAAAGACAAATACAAAGCCTGGGAGTCTTTAATCACCATCTCCGCCTTTTTGCGCTCGGCAATTTCCCGCTTCAGCTCCAGGTTGGCACCGGCCAGCTCAGCAGTACGTTCCTGAACCCTTATCTCCAGCTTTTCATGAGCTTCCTGCAGTGCCTGTTCGGCCTTCCTGCGCTGGAGGAGTCTCCACATACCCTGCATCAGAAGCGTTAACTGTCGAACGTCCGATTCATCATAGTCCGTGCCTTTATTACCCAGGCCCGCCACAGCTACGATGTGGTCGCCGTCAAATACAGGGACGTTCATGTGACGGACAATCTCAACATGACCTTCCGGGTAACCTTTTATATTTGGATTCGCGGCAGAATAATCGTTCGTGATGACGGGCTTGCGCTGACGTACGGCTTCGCCCCAGAGTCCTGTCGTTTCTACGGGATAGACGATAGGTTTATCAATAATAGCACACTGCTGCATGGCCGTTTTCGACCAGGAATGCATAGTAAGCACCGTTTCATCCTCATTCATAAAGGCAAGATAACCTATCTTGCTCTCGGTCAGGCGTACCGCAGCCTCAAGAGCAAAGTCTGTAATTTTCTTCACCGGCGCCTCCGCCATTTGAGCAAGTTGCAAGAGGGACTCCAGACGGGAGCGTTCGAGAAGCAATGCCGCCTCGGCCCGCCGGCGTTCTTCTTCCAGTTTTATGCTGTTCAGGGCAAAGGCCATATCGCCGGCAACTTCCTCGAACAGACTTTGTTCCTCTTCGTCAATGGCACAATCACTGTCAACGGAGGCAATCATCAGACCGAAAATTTCTCCTGCGTATTCCAGGCGAGCGGCTATAGCTTTCCTACCGAGACACCGTTCGGCTATCGGACAGTCGCCGCATGCAGACACTGGATCGTCGATTACTAACACCCTGGTTTGCGATAAGGCCCTTTTGGTGCAATAGTTCCAATCGCCACGCTTAGCACGATCCAGAAATAACTGGAAATCCTTACCCAATCCTGCTTCGGCCGCAATGGTCAATTTTCGGGATTGATCCAGCAGGACTATGCAAATACTATGGTAGCCGCGAGCCTCAATGAGGCACTTGCAAGCTCCCTGAATCAGCCGTTTACGATCTTTCTCTCTGGCTATGAGCTGGCTGACATTTCGGACGGCCCGCAACACTGTGTTGAGATGCTTAATTCTTTCCTCCGCTCGCTTGCGGTCAGGGACATCATTTTTCAGATCTTGGTTAGGATTCTTCATATCAGATATTCAGCCACAAGTTGCTGTTTAAAGATACGCCTACAAAGATGTGAAACGGCATTCTTCCAATACGGTGTAATAACGTTTCCATAATTTATATTGATAGCATAAACACAGCATATAGTCCAATAAAATTTACTGATGTTAACATCATGGAAAACCCATCATTGTGTTTCTGAGCACAAAGACAAGAATAGTAGAACAAAATCATATAACAATATAGGGATTTCAAATGCTCCAAGTTCCGTGAGTGCACTATCGAGATTGCTAATGTATGTTGAAATATGTGCCGATATTTTCATATTAATACAGAAAATTGGAGTTGATTTGAGAAAGGCAGTTCCGCTTTTGATTTCATGATAGTAATAATCGATCTGCAATAGCCAATTATACGCAAAAACTATTGGAAGAACCGAAAAAATACAGAATAGCTCCGACGAAAAACCAGTCATATTCGGCGCTATTTTGACTTTGAAATTCTGCTTGCTCAAATTGCTTTTTTCGGATATATTATAGGGCATTGTATTCATGCAATTCGGAACTCTGGAGTAAGACTTCTGGGGTGTGAACCTATCCCCCTTCAAAAAAAGGAGGTTAAGTGAATAAGGTTCGTTTTGGACATAATGTATATTGCTATACATCTCTTTTGATCTGCTGTTTTATTATTTTTAGCGGAATTTCAGCACGAGCTTTAGGAAACAGCACAGCTTCGGGGTTACCCCAGGGCCAACTCGATAATGCCATTATTATAACACAAATCCCTTTAGCATCGAACCAACGGGCCGAGAAAGCTCTTGAACAACGGAAATCCGGAGCCGATTGGTTCCTTGAATTCGGAAAAGGAGCACGCCTTATTAGGGTAAATCCGGATTCGGCAATAGAAGAATTGAGCCGGGACTTTCACAGTGCCTGCGATCCGTCGATTTCATTCGATGCTTCGCACATTCTTTTCGCCGGGAAGAAAGCTCCTAACAATAACTGGAATATCTATGAGATGGAAGTCGATGGTTCGAATGTAAGACAGATCACGAACGGCACAGGCAACTATCGAAGCCCGGATTACCAGGCAACCCTTTACACGATTGTATCTACGGAGCCCTGGTACCAGTTAACATTTGCAGGTCTGGAAAACGGTGCCTCGGATGAATATGGTTCCGGCATGACAACAAACCTATATTCCTGCAAGCTCGACGGCTCGGCGGTACGCCGCCTGACCTT
>JAFGPJ010000332.1 GCA_016936275.1 Sedimentisphaerales bacterium | reverse complement strand
GATGAGATGGAAAGAAAGAAGGCAGAAAAGAGATGGTACGAGTTACTCCTGCCCGGCATAAGCCGGCTTCTGCCTTCGTTTTTATTATATATACGGGGCAACAATTTTAAAGAAAAAAAGAAAATTTTCTATACGCATGACCTGAATGTTGCTATAATTTGTTATAGTACCCAGCGAACGTACCCAGCGAGCACAGCTATTGAAGCGTCGGGTGTAACCAGAAAATTGGTTAAGTGAGTCGTTTTATAATTCGAGGGAGAATTATGATGTGCGGGACGGGTCAATATGGCCGGTCTGGCAAGAGAACTTCCGGTCTACAAAGCGAATTGTTGCCGAGGCGAGTTAGAAGGTATATTTCTAAAAGGACTGGATTTACACCATTAGAAATAATTACTACCAATTGGCAAAGCCGAAGATATCTAACGGGCTTTACGCTCATCGAATTGCTTGTGGTGATTGCCATCATAGCACTGTTGATAGCGATACTGCTGCCAGCTCTCCAAAGAGTCAGAAACCAGTCAAGGGCGGTATTCTGCCAAGCAAATCTCAAGCAATGGGGAATGATGATGCACCTATATGCGGAAGAAAACGAGGGTCATCTCTTTTTCGGAGCCGGTTCCGGTATGGAAGGATTCCTGCTCGGCAAACTTGGCACGCTTGTCAATGGTGGGGATGTTCCGATCAGTGGGCCATTGAATCCGTTTGATACGAATGATATTGCTCTTTGTCCCATGGCCGCCAAACCGGGTGATCTGTTTGGTTCAAAATTTGAAGCATGGTCGCTTGGCCCGGGGCAAGCTTGCAGCTATGGATTCAACTTTAATTTAATTAGCGATTTTTCTGTAGGTCGTTCTGGTTCTGGACAATCGTTTGACTTAGACGTTTTGACGCTCAAAAACAGTTCCCAATTTCCTGTCCTTCTTGATTGCACATTCTATTACGGCGTTGCTAAAGATAAAGAAGATCCACCTGAAGTTGATTCACTGAACTCAGGAGGAAATTGGAATGTCTTTTGTATGAGCCGTCACAGCGGGCATATTAACGGCGTTTTCCTGGACTGGTCGGTCAGAAAGATCGGCCTCAAGGAGTTGTGGACACTGAAGTGGTATAGGAACTTCGACACGGCCAATCCGTGGACCCGTGCCGGCGGCGTAAAGCCCGAAGATTGGCCGGAGTGGATGAGAAGATTTAAGGATTATTAAGCGGTAATTAATTGGAAATTATGAAACAAAGTGCGAAGCTAACGAAAGGAGGTGACAGATATGGTTCGGGGACCGCCAGACTACGGCTTCTATGCGTGAACAAAGGATGTTAACGTAAATAAAAACCATTCAGATTAAGGAGATATAAAATGAATGCAAAAAGGAGATGGTACGAATGTTAATTCCCCGACGTTGCTCGAATGTGCGTAGTGCCTCTTCTGATCGAGGTGCTCGTCTATTTAGCGGATTTTCAGGGTGGCTAAGGCCAGGGCGGCGAAGGCGGCGCTGAGTAGCCAGAAACGCACTACCACCTGCGGCTCGCTCCAGCCGATCAGGTGAAAGTGGTGATGAATGGGGGCGCATCTGAAGAGGCGTTTGCCGCCTGTGTATTTGAAATAGCCGACCTGCAGCACGACACTCATCAGCTCCATGACGAAAACTCCGCCGATGACTAACAGCAGAATTTCATTTCTCGTTACGATGGCGCCGTATCCCATTGCCGCACCTAATGGAAGCGAGCCGACGTCGCCCATGAATGTCTGGGCCGGATGGCAGTTAAACCATAAAAAGCCGAGCACTGCCCCTAAGATCGCCGAGAAAAAGATGCTCAGTTCTCCGGCCTGGGGTATTGCAGGCAGCAGAAGATAACTCGCCCAGGTCACCGGGGTTGCTCGGGCCATTGTTTCCGAGGCGACGTAGCAGAGCAGCGCCAGAACCAGAGAAACCATTCCTACGCAGCCTGCAGCCAGGCCGTCCATGCCATCGGCAAGGTTTACCGCGTTGCTGGTCGCCGACAAATAGAAAATCGCTATCAGTATGAACATCCAGTTCGCCAAAGGCAGGCCGTGCTTATAAAACGGAAGCCAGAATAATTTGGCATCGTCTATATTGACGAAGTCGGCGTATAGAAACGACGCTATCAGCACGGCTCCGCCTATTTGAAAGATGAGTTTTTCCCAGGGCCTGAGTCCGTTTCTGCTGCGATGCCGCGCGCCAGCGGTGAGTTTCAGCCAGTCGTCGGCTGCCCCTAAAGCGGCGAACCATATAATCAAGACGATAGCTTTTTGAATAAAGGGATTGTTCAGTTTCGCCCATAATAAGGTGGTTGTGACTGTCGCAAGAATTATTATCAGGCCTCCCATCGTGGGGGTATTGGCCTTTTCCTTGGTCAGCTCATTCAATGTGGCGTGATGGAACTCCGGGCGGTCGCCGATTTTTTTTCGCATAAGCCAGCGAATAATTTTAGGTCCGATTACGAGAGCGATCAGCAGGCTGGTCAGTATTGCCGCTACCGAGCGAAAAACCACGTTCTGGTAGGCGTAAAAGCCGACCCGGTGGGTAAAAACGTCTCGCAAATACCATAATAAGTGGTAGATCATTTTCGATTTCCGATTTTCGATTTCAATCGGCATTCGGCAACCCCCGCTTATTGCTGGCGGGGGCAATCGACAATCGATTCAGTCTGTAATTCCTTTAGCTTTTCGACTACGGTTTCCAATCCGGCGACCCGCGAACCTTTAATTAGTATTATATCGTAATCTTTTATGTATTTGTGCAGATTATTACTGATCGATACGGCGTCTTCGTAACATTTTATTTGCATATTATCCCCGGAAATTGCCCTGACGCTGGCTGCGGTTGTTTCGGCGAGCTTGCCCGCCGTCAGCAACAATTGCACATTTGCCTGTATTATATATTTGCCGAGTTCGGCGTGCAATTGCCCGGCCTGAGGGCCTAATTCGGCCATACCGCCGCAGATAAAGACCCGCCTTCGCAGGCCGGTTTGGTCGATTTGGGCAAGGATTTCGAGCGCATTTCTCATCGAGGCAGGATTTGCGTTGTAGCAGTCGTTTAAAATTGTTAATGTTCCGATATTATCTATCTCGGCCCGCATGGAAACAGGCGGCAGCGTTCGAAGGGCCTCGGCAAAATCACCGATATTCAGGCCCAACTGACTGCAAACCGCCCAGGCGGCTATGGCGTTTTCGACATTGCCCGGGCCGGCCAAAGGTAAATGAACTTCTGTGCCGTCGATGGTGAATCGGCTGGCTTTTCCGTCGAGTCGAATATTGTCGACCCGGTAGTCGCAGCCGTCCGATCTGCCGAAAGTCTTAAAGCTGAGATTTTTTGCCCGGCAGGCTTCGAGAAGTCCGTCGAAATCACCGTTGATTATAAAAACGCCGTCCGGTCTTAATCCTTCTGATATTGACATTTTTTCCTGGATGATTGTCCGTAAGTCTCCGAATCCTTCGAGGTGGGCTGGATGCACATTCGTAACCACGGCGATATCCGGCTCGGCGATACGGGTCAGGCAGGATATTTCGCCGGGATGATTGCTACCAAGTTCGGCGATAACTGCCTTGACGTCCGGACCGGCGCCGAGCAGTGTCAGCGGCACTCCAATCTGATTATTGAAGCTTTTAGGTGACTGATGAACTTTGAATCTCCGGCTCAGGGCGTGATAAGTTATTTGCCTGGTCGTTGTTTTTCCCGCCGAGCCTGTTATGGCGACGACTTTGTAACCGGCACGCCGGCGGTATTCTCTCGCCAGTTCACCGAGCGCTTTGACGGTATCCTCGACTTTAAGCAAACACTTGCCGGCGGTTTTTTCATCGCCGAAATCTTTGCTGACCACGGCGCAAACCGCGCCTTTTGCAAAGGCGTCGGCGATGTAATCATGCCCGTCGAAATTCTCGCCGCCAATGGCGAAGAAACAGTCGCCCGGTTTAGTACTTCGCGAGTCCGTGCTCGCGCCGGTGAAAGAGGATGAGTCATACTTCGAGCAGCAAGCCGGAAGCTCGGCTTTTATTATTGCTACCAAATCTGTTATCGAGAATTCTTTCATCATTATAGCAAGAAAAACGTTTATCGATATAATCCAATGATTATGCTATAATTATATAAATGGTCAAGTATTTTGAAATCATTGCAAAGACAGACTTTTCTTCCTGAATAGAAAAGGAAGTAAGAAGATTGAGCGGCCAACAGAGGGATAAGGTATGTTCGACAGAATTTTAAATCGTATGAGAGAAAAAATTCGTAAACGT
This sequence comes from Sedimentisphaerales bacterium, assembly GCA_016936275.1. Lineage (GTDB taxonomy): Bacteria > Planctomycetota > Phycisphaerae > Sedimentisphaerales > Anaerobacaceae > JAFGPJ01. The sequence goes on along the minus strand of JAFGPJ010000332.1, from coordinate 849 downwards.
GAGTATGTTATAACTTATCATTCCAGACGAGAGATGAATTATGATGATTTAACGATTTATGATGTAGAGCGAGCAATACTCACAGGAAAGATGCTGGAACGTCAAAAGGATGTAATTACTGCTGAATGGAAGTACCGTATTGCTGGTAAAACAGTTGAAGGGGGTAAAATTGAAGTAGTTGTCAAGTTGAGCCCTACTGACAAACTTGTTATTATTACTGTATATGCATTATAAAGATAAAGGAAGAATGCTATGATATGTGATATTTGTGGAAAAGACAAGGCGCACGTTCGAAGAGTTACCGAGACCTACGGTAAGGGGAAAAACCTATTGCTAATAGAAAATATTCCTATGGTTAGCTGTCCTGATTGTGGCCAAAGTTACTTTGCAGCAGAAACACTTCATGAAATAGAGCGCATCCGGCTACATCATAAAAGCTTTGCTGTTGAGCGATCAGTTGAGGTCGCTAAATTCGGATAAGTGAGGAGATAATTATTGCTATATTTGATTCGTTTCTGTTTGCTTTTTGTGTTTAAGACATTCCATAGCGATTTCTTTGTCACTAAAGTGGAATTTTTGCTTGCCGATGATTTGATAATCTTCGTGACCTTTGCCCGCGATTAGGATGATATCATCTTTGCCTGCGGATTTTATCGCCAGTTCGATGGCCTTTTTTCTGTCCGGCTCGATTGCTATTGTTTGTGCGTCGCTATTTTCAAAACCGGCAACGATTTCATCGATAATACTTGCCGGGTTTTCGGTGCGCGGATTATCGCTTGTAACGAATACGAAATCACCCAGCTCTTCGGCGACTCTGGCCATGCGGGGGCGTTTGGTTCTGTCCCTGTC
>JAFGPJ010000046.1 GCA_016936275.1 Sedimentisphaerales bacterium | reverse complement strand
TTGCGAAGCTTAAAAATGAGCTGTCGGATGTTGAATTCGTAATTGACCAATTAGTTTCGACTCCGGACCAGATAACGCCGCTCAAAAATAAGCTTCAGGAAGTTGACGGAATCCTGGCCATTCATTTCAACATCGGCATCTGGCCGATTCTCAATGAGATTCTCAGCGTCGGCAAATCCACGGTCGTTTTTGCCGCTCCGTATTCAGGACACGGCTGGACGGGATTCGGTGCCGTACAGAAGCAGCAGCTTGGTTCCAAACTCGAATGTATGCTTACAAGTGACTACAGCCAGTTGGCGGTTGCTATAAGGCCTTTCCGCACGATTCATCATCTAAGAGAAGCGAAAGTCTTGAACTTAACGACGCGAAACTTTGACGATTACGCAAACGCCGTGAAGGAAAAATTCGGAACTCAAATTAAAAGAGTCGAACGCCAGCAGGTTCTCGAAGCTTATGACGCCGTCAGTGACAGCGACGCCAAAGCGGAAACCGAACGCTGGATTAGTGGAGCCGAGGAGCTTGTCGAGCCTTCCCGGTCAGATGTATTTAAGTCCTGCAAACTGGCGCTCGCCTTCGAAAATATGCTGGATGAAGAAGATGCAACTGTATTGACGATTGATTGCTACGGCACGATGTGGGATAAAACAATCAAGCTTCCCGCTTATCCATGCATCGGCTTTACAAGGCTCAATAATATGGGCTTAGGCGGTATCTGTGAATCGGATTTACAGAGCGCAATGACTCATATCATCATGCAGGGTCTTGTCGGCAAGCCAGGCTTTATCAGCGATCCCACAGTGGATGAATCAAATAACAGCATCATTCTGGCGCACTGCCTGGGTACAACGAGGATGGATGGCCCGAACGGGCCGGCCGCCCCGTACAAGCTGAGAACGGTCATGGAACGCAGAGAAGGAGTCGTGCCGCAGGTATTCATGCGGAAAGACCAGAAAGTCACCCAGGCCAAACTGGTCGGTACCGACTTCATGCCGTACTTCACCGGTGAAATTATTGATGCGCCTGATGTCGACAGGGGCTGCCGGACTAAAATTACTGTCAAGGTGGATGGCGACGTAGAGAAACTGTGGAAAAACTGGACAAGTGGATTGCATCGAGTAACGTGTTACGGAGATATTACAAAGGAATTGGGTTCTTTCTGTAAATACAAAGACATAAAAATGGTCAACGAAGCCGTATGAAATGGAAAGGCGGTTTTATGAATAGGCGTGATTTTCTAAAAGCGACAGGAATTAGCGCGGCTTCGGCAGCAATTTCGAGGCCGCTGCTTGCTGAAAAAGAGCGAAAAAATGAGATGCTCGATCAGGCTGATGCTCGTATTGAAAAAAATCGCAAGGGCAATGTAGAATTAAAGCTTACCGGGCCGGATGGAAAGCCACTCCAGAGTGGCCATACTGTAAAGATAGAGCAAAAGCGGCATAAGTTTCTGTTCGGCTGTAATATTTTCAAGCTGAACCGGTGCAGGACGCCGGAGGACAATGCTGCCTATGAGAAACATTTTGCAGAGCTTCTGAACTTTGCTACGCTGCCATTTTACTGGTGGAATTATGAGCGGCGGCAGGGCCAGCCGGACGATGAGCGTACCGACGAAATCGTTCGCTGGTGCAAGGCACATAACGTAACAACCAAGGGCCATCCTTTGGCCTGGAACTATGTGGATCCGCGATGGCTGCCGAAGGAGCCGGAAGAAGCGATGCAGCTTCAGTTGAAACGGATCGACAGATGTGTCCAGCGATTCAAAAACGATATCAATATCTGGGACGTAGTAAACGAGGCCACACATTATGACCGGCAGCAGGTCGAAAAACAGGCGCCGATATTAACCGAGGCTATTCGGAAAATGGGCGTCGGGGCGTATGTCCGTGAGGCGTTCAAAGCTGCCCGGCAGGCCAATCCAAAAGCCACGCTGTTAATCAACGATTACCGAACGGACCCGGATTATGCCGAGAAGGTAATTTCCGAACTTATCAACGAAAACAATCAACCGATGTATGATGTGATTGGTATTCAATCACATATGCACGGCGGCTGCTGGCCCGTGCAGAAGACGTGGGAGGTTTGCGAACGTTTTGCCAAATTCGGCAAGCCTCTGCATTTCACGGAGACAACTGTTGTCTCCGGTAAGCAGGGCTGGGAGCTAAACAAAGAACGCAAAGACCCGAACTTTCGCTGGATAAGTACCCCCGAAGAAGAAAAACGCCAAGCTAAGCAAGTTGCCGAGTTTTATAGAATTCTGTTTTCACACCCAGCCGTCGAAGCCATTACCTGGTGGGACTTCACCGATCAGAATGCGTGGCAGCAAGCTCCGGCCGGTCTCATACGCGAGGATATGTCACCGAAACCTGCCTATGAAGAATTAGAGCGTTTAATCAAAGGCAAGTGGTGGACTAAGACCGAAGCAACAACCGATACAGGTGGCACAGCAAAGTTCCGCGGTTTCCTTGGTGAATATGAAGTCAACGCACAGGTTGGCGGCAAAAATCTTACCGGTACTTTCCATCTCGATAAAACCGCAAGGGAAATAGATGCTCAATTAAAAGCGTGATCGGCACGTACTTATTGATTATTCCGACTCAAAGTGATAATATCCCGTATAAGTCTTGTAAGTGTTAACGAAAGGAATGATAGTAATAAGTTTGGCCATTTCTATATGTAGCTGACAAATATCGAGCAGAAAGTCAACGGAATTTATACCTCACGAGCTCAAATTCAATGCTGAGCATCTAAAAAATTTGTTCGAAGCACCAGTAGCAATAGATAACAGCAAGAAATAAACGGAAGTTTTGAAGAAAGTATAGAAATAATCGAGAAAGGGAAAATGAGTGGCAAAACCACAAATCAAAATTGACTATAAGAACGTGATGGCCGATGTCATCGGCGAAGAACATGGTATTACTAGGAGGCGATGGGCAGATCTTGCCGAGAAGGTCGAACTGCTCATTCCACTCGTTATGAAAGAAATCGTGGGGTTCAAGAGACATCCTGATATCACACGTACACGATACGGATTACTACCAGTAAACAATAAGATTGCTCAGAAGGTTAAAAAGCAGGTCGATAAGATCTCTAAAAAAGGAAAATGTGACAATCTCGTTGTCCTGGGTATAGGCGGCTCGGCTCTTGGCAACATCGCATTACAAACAGCGTTGAATCCCTATATGTACAATCTGGACGATAAATTGAGGGGGGGCAGACCGCGCCTATTCGTTTTTGATAACATTGATCCGGCCCAGTTGGCCTCTTTTTTAAGTGCACTCGGTGACGGACTTAAACGAACGGTGTTCAATGTCATCAGCAAATCCGGGCGGACGGCTGAAACCGCCGCTCAGTTTCTTTTAATCAAAAAAATACTCAAATCTCAAAATTCCCGAGAAAAAAAGGAAGTTCATTTGGCAGACCATATTATTATCACAACAAGCTTCGAGAAGGATAAAAAGGGGAGACCCCAAAGTACTCTCTACAAAATCGCCAAATCAGAAAAACCTAATCTACCGCTTCTGGAAGTTCCGAAAGGCGTCGGCGGCAGATTCACGGTTCTTAGTGCAGTCGGCCTTTTCAGTGCTGCTATGTGTGGTATTGACATCGATGAGTTGCTGGCCGGGGCTAAAGATATGCACGATAGAGTGAGTTGCAGGGATTTTAAGAAAAATCCTGCTGCGGTTACCGCTGCTGTCAACTACCACTACTACAAATACGGCAAGAGAAATTCGGTCATTATGCCGTATGCCTTTGCCCTTAAGGACATGGCAGACTGGTATCGTCAATTGTGGGCCGAGAGTCTCGGCAAAAGATTCGATTTAAACAAACGCGAAGTCTGGGCAGGCCCGACGCCTATCAAGGCACTGGGTGTCACCGACCAGCACAGCCAGGTGCAGCTCTATCGAGAAGGACCTAATGACAAATTATTCACATTTCTTGAGGTTAAAAACTTTAATAACGATCTTATCATAGGTCCGACGCCCAAGTATGCTTCGGAACTTAACTGTTTGCAACAAAAGAAAATGAGCCTGCTGCTCAACAATGAGAAGAAGGCGACGGAATACGCTCTTTCACAAGACCAGCGTCCCAATCTGACGGTTCTTTTCGACCGAGTAAATGCTCACACCATTGGACAGTTTATTTATCTTTACGAAGTCACTACGTCTCTCATGGGCGCCCTATTGGACATTGATACCTATAACCAGCCTGCGGTCGAATTAGGCAAAGAAGCAACTTTTGCCCTTATGGGCAGAAAAGGCTATTGCAAATTTGTTAAAATGCCTTATAAAAAATTTGCACAGCAGATTAAAACTGCAACTAAAACCAATAAAAAGTATCTTGTTTAATGCAAGTCGGATTTTGTATTAGGAAATACCGGAGGCTAAAATGGATTACGCAGTGATAATGGCAGGGGGGACGGGTAAGAGATTATGGCCTCTCAGCCGGCAGAAACGTCCCAAGCAGGTCTTAAAGCTACTTGACGGCAAGACGCTTCTTCGTTGTTGTTTCGAGCGGCTTAGACCCATATTCGATATAAGAAACATTATTGTCCTTACGAATGCCGGCTATGCGGATATGGTCCGTGAAGACCTGTCGGAGCTGCCCTTTAACAATGTAATAGCCGAACCGGCTGTACGCGACACCGCCGGTGCCATCGGGTTAGTCTCGACTATTCTGAGCAAGTATGACTCCAATGCCACCATGGCAGTAGTTACCGCCGACCAGATCGTAAAACCGGCTGAGGTGCTTCAGGAAGCCATCAGGGACGCCCTGACCTTTATTAACAACAATCCAGACAACATGATTACTTTCGGTATCCAGCCAACTTTTGCAAGCACCTCTCTTGGTTACATAAAATGCGGCAGTGGCCGCGAATATCCGAACTGTAAAAACAAGGTTTATTCTGTTGATACATTCAGGGAAAAACCTGACGAAAAAACGGCAAAAGAATATCTTGATTCCGGTCAATATTTCTGGAATTCCGGTATGTTTGTTTGGAAGGCAGGGACAATTTTAGCCAATTTGAAAAAATTTCTGCCCGAAGCTACCGGGCCTTTGGCTGAAATTCAAGCTGACTGGGATGGCCCGAAACAACAGCAAACGCTCCAAGAAAGTTTTGTCAAGCTTCCCAAAATCAGCATCGACTATGCAGTTATGGAGAAGGCCGACAAAGTCAATGCCATAAAGCTGGATTGTCGCTGGCTTGATATGGGTTCATTCGCTGCACTTGCCGACATTATCAGTTCCGACAAAAATAATAATATCGTCGTCGCAGGCCGGAGCGAGCTGCTTGACTGCAAAAAAAGCATTATAATTACCGAAGATAAAGGCCATCTGATTGCAGCGATTGGGCTGGAGAATATGGTCGTAGCTCACAGTCCCGATGCCACACTTATTTGCCATATCGACGAGACCCAAAGACTAAAGGAACTGCTCGATCTGATAAGAGAGCATGACGGCGAGAAATTTCTATGATCGCATGATGTGCGCTGCGTTTCATTTGTTCAGTACGCAGCACGGAGCACGCAACACGAAAATGAGATATCTGGCAATAGACTACGGAACCAAACGCACCGGCTTGGCGATTTGCGATGCCGCCGAGACTATCTCCTCACCCCTAACCGTTCTTCATGGCCAGAAAGCGCTGCTGAATCAGATTGCTGAAATAGTCAAAACCGAAAATGTTGATGCAATTGTGCTGGGGCTGCCCTTAAACATGAGCGGTACCGAAAGCGATCAAACCAAACTCGCATTGAATTTCGCCGAACGGTTGAAAGAGCGTCTTTCAGTCCCAGTTCACCTCCAGGACGAACGTTTAAGCAGTTTCGGAGCCGAGGAGAAACTTGCGCCGGCGGACTTTACGAGAGGTAAAAGAAAAAAACGCATTGACGCCGTCGCCGCTGCGGAAATCCTGGGGGCCTTCCTCGAACAAAAGGCTGCTAGCAACGACAGTTAAGTATACCGGGACTCAAATCCCCGTAAAACGGCACAGTTTCAGGTACCTGCATGGTGCCCGAAGAGACGGTTGACAGACGGCCATGCCGAATCTTTTTTAAAATACGCAGGAAAAAAGACTTGTATGTATTTCAATATTAGCTTAGAATCCGGTTTCCAGATAGTGTGATGTTTGAAAATGTATGTAAGAAAGGATTAATTGAAAAGATGCTGACGAAGCAGGAAAAAGAGAAGATTATTGATGATTTTGAGACTCACCCGAGCGATACCGGCTCACCCGAAGTGCAGATTGCGATATTGACAAAAAGGATTAACGATCTTACCGAGCATCTCAAAACCCACCGTAAAGACCACGCGTCCAGGCGTGGCTTGCTGAAAATGGTCGGTACCAGATCAGCACTGCTCAAATATGTGAGCAAAAAAGACGTCAAACGCTACCAGGGAATTATTTCCCGTCTTGGCTTGCGTAAATAACAAGAGCATAAGAGTACGAATCCCTTGCTCCACATAAAACAATGTGAGCCAAGATTATCTTATTGCATAACCTACCGAAGAGGTAATATATGATTGATTTTTGTAGAGTAGAAAGAGAGATAGGGGGCAGAACCTTATCGATTGAAACCGGCAAAATCGCCAGACAGGCGGATGGAGCCGTCGTAGTACAATATGGAGAAACAATCGTTCTCGTTTCCGCAGTGACCGCCCCCCCGAGATTTGAAGACATCGATTTTTTCCCGCTTAGCGTCGAATATCGCGAAAAACAAAGCGCAGCAGGCAAATTTCCTGGAGGGTTTATTAAACGAGAGGGAAGGCCGAGCACGAAGGAGATCCTTACGGCCAGGCAAATAGACAGGCCTATTCGGCCGTTATTTCCCGATGGTTACTTTCAGGAAGTGCAGATTATAGCGAACGTTTTAAGTGCCGACCTTGAAAACGACCCCGATATTCTGGCAATGATAGGAGCCAGTGCCGCACTTACTATAAGTAAGATACCGTTTATGGGGCCCACCGGGGCCTGCAGGCTGGGCAGAGTAAACGGAGAATTTGTAGTCAATCCTACGCATAAGCAGGTTGCTGAAGGCGACCTTAACCTGCTTCTCGGAGGCCGTAAAGAAGCTATTAATATGATCGAGGTCGGCTCAAAAGAATTGCCCGAAGACGTAATAGTCGAAGCAATCGCAACCGCCCACAAAACCGTTTACGAGGTGTGCGGATTGATTGAAGAACTCCTCGCAAAGGTGGGAGTCGAAAAGGAAATCCCCCTCGTGAAGACCGACGAGCAGCTCGAAGCGAAAATCACCTCTCAAATATCGGATAAACTTTACGAACTAAAACAAATACCGGACAAGCAGCAGCGGAATGATGCCGTAAAAGAATTATATGAGTCGGTTACGAACATTTACTGTCCTGATGAATATAGCGACAGGGAAAATGATACCGACGAAAAAAGTCCCGATGAAGAAAGTCCGGAGGTACAAAATGGCACTAAGGACTTATATCAAAAGGCAATGGTCAAGCGGATACTCGAAAAAATCGAGGGCCGGGTGGTAAAGAAATTATTACTAAGCGGCAAGAGATCTGACGGCAGAGGTTATGACGACATACGCCCGATCTCATGTGAAATTGGTATCCTGCCCAGAAATCACGGCTCGGCGTTGTTTACACGCGGTGAAACACAGGCGCTGGTAAGTGTGACTTTGGGTACCATCAGAGATGCACAGATAATCGATGGTTTACTGGAAGAATACGCTCAGAGTTTCACGCTGCATTACAATTTCCCGCCGTTCGCCGTCGGTGAAGTCAGGCCCGTTCGCGGCGTCGGCCGAAGAGAAATAGGTCACGGGGCCCTGGCGGAAAAGGCGCTGGAAGCGGTAAGGCCGCCGGATGATGAATTCGCTTATACCGTCAGAGTCGTCTCGGATATAACCGAGTCGAACGGTTCCAGCTCCATGGCTTCGGTCTGCGGCGGCTCACTGGCCCTGATGGATGCAGGCGTACCAATGACCAACGCCGTTGCCGGCATATCAATCGGCTTAATCACCGATGAAAACGGCCGGTACGAACTATT
>JAFGPJ010000045.1 GCA_016936275.1 Sedimentisphaerales bacterium | reverse complement strand
GTTTGCTATTTCAGACTTCGTTGATGAGTAAATTCTGCGGCCTGTGCACCGAGTTACGTGTGATGATGTTTTCGTTCCGGGCAAAGAAATGCCCAAAAAAGCCCCTGCCTGGAGGAGAGTGGTGAGCAAAGCAGGGGCTTGCGGTACAGTGTATATTGAATACACCATACGTCCTCCTTCCTTCAACCAGATCGTTAAAGAGCTATAATTAAGTGCCAGTATTGTATACGAATGTAACGATTTTTCTGTTTGTAACGATTATTTTGATTGTACGACGAATTTCCGAGTTCCAATTTCAACCTTACCCGCTGTAATCGGTGCCTTAAAAAGCATGAAAAACAGTTGAAAAACCGAGCCGGATCGTGTAACTTACTCCAAATGAGTCGTTCGAGCAGTATATCTATTTTTGTATATGAGAGATTTTGCCAGTATACTCGTTAGTTAACTTTCGTGCATCTACGCTTGCAATTCGGAAAGAAATTCAATATTTTATCAGGAAACAGGAAAATGAAGACTAAAGTAATGTTAATAGCAGTAATTGTAATGATAACGACCGGCAGCGCTTTGGCTGACTGGCCCCAGTATCTTGGGCCCCAGCGGAATGCGATTTCGCCTGAGAAGGGGCTTTTAAGGTCATGGCCCGAGGAAGGCCCTAAAGTGCTTTGGACGATCTCTCTCGGGGCCGGTTACGGCGGGGCGGCGGTCAGTGACGGCAAAGTTTATATCCTGGATCGTATCGGCAATGATAAAGATGCACTGCGATGCCTCGACCTGACCATCGGCAAGGAACTGTGGTCCTATACGTACGATGCGCCTGGCCGGGTCCAGCATCCGGGATCGCGAAGCACACCTGCTATTGACGGCAACTATGTTTACACTTGCGGATCGTTCGGCGATTTGTATTGCATCGACAAGAACACACACAAGCCGGTCTGGAACAAGAATATTTGGAAGGACTATGAAAGCGGCAGCGGTCCCAGGTGGGCCATCAGTCAGAACCCGCTTATCTATGGTGATTCGGTGATTGTTGCCTCGCAGACGTCGAAGGCAGGCGTTGTTGCATACGATAAACTGACCGGCCGGGTCAAGTGGGCCTCACCCGCTCTTCCTGGCGGGGTCGGTTATGTCAGCCCGAAGATCGTGAAAATTAACGGCAATGATAATCTGGTTATGATTACTGCCGGAGCAAGAAGCGGTGGGGGTGGTGCAGTTATAGGAATGGATCCCAATAACGGCAGGCAACTTTGGACATATGAAGGCTGGAGCTGCCGGATTCCAATTCCTAACGTTACGGAAATCGGTGAAGGCCGACTTTTTATCACTGGTGGTTATGAAGCCGGCTCGGCAATGATTAAGATTACCAAAACTGGCGATTCTTATGCCGTGACTGAGCTGTACAAAACCGATGGCTTCGGCACGCACTGTCATCCCGCAGTTCTTCATAAAGGCCATTTATACGCTCACTGCACGACGAACACCAGGCGGGACGGGATGGTGTGTATGAGCATCGACGGCAAAATCATGTGGAAAACGGGACGTTCGCCAGTCTTCGACAAAGGCGGCTTTATTCTGGTTGACGGGCTTATCCTCAGTGTGGACGGCAGGGAAGGGATTTTGTATCTTATCGACCCAAATCCGGCGGGTTATAAGGAACTGGCGAAAGCAAAGCTGCTCGATACGAACGAATGCTGGGGACCGCTCGCCCTGGTTGATGACAAGCTGCTGATCCGCGACCAGAAACAAATGCGGTGCGTGGTTGTTAAATAATTTTGCTTACTGAGTAGTTTTTTTCCCCTGCGATTTCGATACCATTTGTTTTAACAGGTGGATGGAATCACTGCTGTCTTGCCTGACAATCGAGTGGATGGAGTGTAGGTTTTTGCCAGCCAAAAGCATTTTCTTGTAATAATACAGAATTCTCAGGCGTCTGAAAACATAGTAATTAGGTAGCTTTGCCTAATAACGTAGAGGGTGGGGTCTATGTTGTTTTAGCGTTAAGGGAAATTCTTTGTATAGGAGAACAAATGAAGGCTAAAGTAAAGTTGACAGCAGCAGTTTTAATGGTAGTCGCTTGCAGCAGTCTGGCTGTAGATTGGCCGCAATGGCGCGGGCAAAACCGTGATGGCAAGTCTGCTGACACGGGCCTGCTCAAGGAATGGCCGAACGATGGCCCTCCGCTCGCCTGGAAAATCGACAAAATCGGTGGCGGCTATACCGCTCCGTCCATCGCCGCCGGACGGATATTCGGCATGAGCAACCGGGGCGAGGATGAAGTCGTTTGGGCCCTGTCAGAAACAGACGGCAGGGAGCTTTGGGTGACCCGCCTTGGCCCGGCTCTCGTGCAGCGAGCGTCACAGGGAAAAGAGGGACCCGCGTGCACGCCGACAGTCGATGGTGAACGGCTCTATGTCGAGGGGCTGGGCGGCAATGTGGCTTGCCTGCAGGTCGAAGACGGCAGGATCGTATGGCAAATCAGCATGACAGATGATTTTGGCGGGCGCGTACCAATGTGGAGCTACCGTGAATCGCCGCTCGTCGATGGCGATAAGGTCATCTGCACTCCAGGTGGCGCAGATGCGATCATTGTAGCCCTTAACAAGCTTACTGGAGAGACGATCTGGAAGAGTAAGCTCCCTGATAGCCAAACCGCCAATGACGAACGGCGCGGCGTCGTTTTTGCCGGTTTCGGCGGTGGCCGTGGAGGTTCCGGCGGTCGTCGAGGTGGTTTTGGGGGTGGTGCTGGTGCTGGGGCAGCCTACGCCTCGGTCATAGCGTTCGACTTCGAGGGGCAACGGCAGTACATGCAGCTCATCTCTAATACACTCGTAGTATTTGCGGCATCAGACGGCAAGTTCCTCTGGCGTTATGACAAGCCTGCCAACCGCATGGGCATTAACTGTGCGACGCCAATATTCTATAATGGCATGGTGTTCGCTTCCTCGGCCTATGGTGCGGGCGGAGGCATGGTCAAGCTGAGCAAGGATGCCAGCGATGGCGTCAAAGCCGAGGAAGTCTATTCGACCGCCGAGATGCAAAACCACCATTATTAAGTAAAATGGTAAATCCCGAATAAGGAGGTAGAAATCGTGTATTGGAACAAAGAGGAGTGTGGAATCTCACTGCAATGCCGGATGATCATATTAGTTAGAAGATCTGTTCTTCGTAATGTTTCTCAACCGTTTTAAAAGTGAAAAGGAATATTGATGTGGACTATAAAGCTTACCTGGAGTGTTTTGGCTGCAATGATTGCGGCCGGCATTTTAACGCAAGGAGCTGCAGGATATGGGCAGGATATCTCGCTCGTGATTAACGAGGTAATGGCGTCTAATAGCTCGACAAAGGCCGATCCGCAGGGGCAATATGATGACTGGATTGAGAT
>JAFGPJ010000004.1 GCA_016936275.1 Sedimentisphaerales bacterium | reverse complement strand
GGTTTTTATCGGCACAGAGTTTTGAATGATTCTGATGGGGATTTCGGAGAAGATTTCGTTGGAGAATAAAAACAGCATGGGCAAAAAATTTGCCCATCCTACAAGTGGCTAATAAATCCTTATTAATTGGAACGAGGTATGAAGAAGTCTGATATTACTGCATCTCTGGTAATCATCATCACATGCGTCCTGCTTGTGGTTTTCCTTGGACTTCGATCAATTGGTGGGGATGGAATTGCACCATCGTATCTTTTTCTAGCCGGACGAGAGCCGATTACCTGCAAAAAAGCGGATTCGCCAGATGATGATAGACGCTACACCTATTCGTTTGAAGCAGATTTTAATGACATTTGTTCGAAAGCAGATGACGAGCTAATTCCAGAAGGTTTTGTTGGCCAAACTTTTGATATTGAAAATCTTTCCGGTAGTGAGCCCCTTTGCCGTATGTACTGGCCCCCAAGAAGTTGGTTTTCTCATAGGCTGACTTGGATTTACATCTATAATAATCGCCAGTCAATAAAGTTTCCAAATTCTAAGTATAATGCGGTAGCTGATAAGGACGGCTGGGTCACGGTGGAGGTCGTCTATGGAAAAGATTGGTGGTGGCCGTTTTGATAGCTAAGACATAAATTAGCTAAGCTATAAATTGACCATTGCTCTGTGTACCCTGTGACCTCTGTGGCTGAATAAAGAACGCCGTGTAATGGAGATTTTTTGAAAATATGCCCGCTTTCTAAGATTGCCGCTCGTAGAATGTATAAAAACAGAATGTAGAATGTAGAATGTAGAATGGAGAATGAAGAACTTTGACATTTATGATTTATGATTGATTAATTACTATTGCTTATTTCTCTGTGACCTCTGTGCCTCTGTGAAGATATGATTTAAGTTGAAAAAACAAAGCCAATTTGGTGGTTCATAGTTCGTCGTTCATAGTTCGTAGTAAGGACCATAGAATGCTACTTGAAAAAACAAAGCCAATTTTTCAGGGGGCAAATTTACACATGCGTAGCAATAGCAATGGTTTATGGTAATATTGGAGGGAGAGGGCAGCGAAAAAACAAAGCCAATTCTGGCGCATGATCAAACATCGCCATGTCTATTGGGTTCAGACTTGGTGTTGTGGTTTTATGCCCGGAAAATATGCGGAAATCAGGCGTTTTAGCTTGTCAGAGGTGTGTTCACAATCGGGATTAGTAAGGTTTGTTATTGTATGAAATTAATCTTCGTCATCAAAGAAATCGCCGTCTTTATCGAGTGCATCGTCTTCAAGGTCCGCTGAAACTACGGAATCGAACGCCAAATCGTCCAGGCCGTCATCGGACTCGCACTCGTAGTCATATTCTTCGTAAGCGTCCATAATTTCGGGATCATCGTCCCACATAGTCAACTCCTTTCCAAGAGTCAGATAAAACATGGGTTTTTTAGAGCGAATGCTACTGAACATGACAGAAACAAGGCAATTCGCTCTTTTCAAACCCACCATATATTCATTATCAAAAAGCTGCTACGACATAAAAATGCGAAGGTTCATAAAATTTTTCGCACTCGTCAAGAGAAAAATTGCCCATTTTAAAATTTTTTTTGAAGATATATAAGCTTAGCTTTTTGCTGCTTAAAACGCGCCTTAAACGGGGTAAAAATGCAACTTGAGGTTCAGTTTTCACAATTATATTGAGTATGATGAATGACGGGCTTTACTTTAATCTTCTGCGAAGCTGGTCAAGCAGTTGCGTGCTGAGCCTGGAACGTGCCAGTTCACCAGTACCGTTGAGCCGGGCCTGTCGAGTTTCCATGCGGCCGTCCGGCAGCTTAAAAGCAACCTCCACGTAGCCGTAATCGCTTTCATCCCGCCGTACCTCGCCGACGGCAATCGCCCACTGGCTTGCCGTTATATTGGCGACGGCTAAAGCAAGCCGTTTTATCTTTTGGTCTGCGGATCCACTGCCGGTTGTGTCATCATTATCTATGTTTAGCAAGCGAAGCAACTTCTCTACCGTCGGAGCCACGTGCGCTCCGGCCAGTACCTGCCCATCTGTGTCGGCGCTGCTCAATGCCGCGACCAGGGACCCGCCGCTGCCCGCTTCCGCCAGGGCCAGCATCTGGCCGCGTGCTTTAAGCAAGTCCAGGACATGCTCCTCCAGCGACGTTTCGTCGTCTGCATATATATATTCACCTATGTGTTTCATAATCTCCTGTTTCAACTCCTGTAATCTTGCCCGATCCTGCGGTGTGTCTTGCGGCAGTGAAAAGGTGAAATCCACCCGACCCCCTTCGAACTGCGATGAAACCATGATGTCAGGCGCCAGCAGCACGCTGTCCTTAAGCGACTGGTCGATTTGTGACTGGCCGAGGCCGACAAACCGAAGCGTCAGAGAACAACCGGGTAGTTTTGTGCCAAACCGTTTACTTAAATATGGCACAAGCTCATTACGAACCATAGGTTGCAATTCGCGAGGCGGCCCAGGCAGCGCCACGATTACCGACTTGGTCGAGTTAAAAACAAGCCCGACGGCCGTGCCTTCGGTATTCTTCAAATATGTCCCGCCTGTCGGCACCTGAGTCTGACGGCGTAAATTTGCGCGGAACTGGTCGGGCGGCACGTGAAATCTTTGTGCCATCTCCCGCAGGACATCGGGTTGTTCTTTCAGCGCAATGCCTGTGAAGTCGGAAAGTGCTTTACGTGTGATGTCGTTGTCGGTCGGACCAAGACCTCCCGTTACAATGACCAGATCGACCATGCCTGTGGCGTAACGAAGTGCCTCTTTGATGTCGGCCTGCTTGTCATTGGCAATTATTGAACCGATGCATTCTAAACCCAAAGGATGCAATATCCCGGTTATAAAGTAGGTGTGCCCATCCGGGTAAGCACCTGAGAGCAATTCACTGCCGGTGACGAGGATCATGTATTTTGTGGGATTAGAGGTGCTAACTGTATCGTATGGTTGTGAATCACTTGCCCGGACAGTAAATTGTATATAGCATATGGACAAAGCAGCTACGAGTAAAACTGCCATCCGAATCTTATTTGGTTGTTTCATGGGACTTTAACTCCAGGATTTATCTCTGACATCTTTTGAATCTGTTTTCACTATTTCATACGATATAATATAATCGGTTGGTTGAGCAAGCAAATATCGGCGGCGTTCTTTCTGCTGAATGCTTTAGTGAAAATATAGATACAGAATAGTTAGTGATTCATGGCTATCGTAAAGTTGTCTGACATTCATGTAGCTTTCGGTCCGGAAGTTGTTCTGGATCAATTGAATCTTCATCTGCATCCCGGCGAAAAAGTCGGCATGGTTGGAGCAAACGGCTCAGGAAAGAGCACGATCTTAAGGCTGATCGTCGGCGAGATCGAGCCGGATATTGGCAGGGTGATTAAGCGAAAAGCTCTGCGTATTGGACATTTATCCCAGGAAACGAAGTTTAGCGGTGATCGTACAGTTATGGAAGAGATGCACGCCGGCGTAAAACATTTGCTCAAACTCCAGCGGGAAATTCAAGCCATCTCTCGTGAAATGGAAAGCCTGAGCGGCCCGGAGCTGAAGGCTATGATGAAGAAATACGATCGCCTGTGTCACAACTTCGAGATAGCAGGGGGGTATGAGTATGAAATCCGTATTCTTAAGACTTTGGCTGGGATGGGTTTTGAGCCTGAGCTGCATTATGCCAAGACTTCGGCCCTTAGTGGCGGCCAGTTGTCGCGCCTGGGCCTGGCACAGGTTTTAATGCTGGATACCGATTTGCTGCTTTTGGACGAGCCGACCAATCACCTGGATCTGCAGGCTATCGAATGGCTGGAGAAGTTCCTAACCGGCTACAACGGGGCCGCTGTCATTATCAGTCATGACAGGTCTTTATTGGATAAAGTGGCGTGCAAGATCATCGAAGTGGAAAACCGTCAGGCCCGCGTTTGGAACGGCAATTACAGCAACTATGTGCAAACCAGGCAGACCGAGCGGCTGCAGCAGGAACGTGAGCACATCAGACGCGTCGAGATGGTCGAGCGCACGTTGGACTTCATCGCCCGCAATAAGGACCAGGAAGGGATGCGCGGAACCGCCCGCGGGCGGAAGACTCGCTTAAAACGCCTGCTCAAGGAAAATCCTGACTTTCTGGAAAAGCCCAAAAGTCAGAAAAAAATCAGCTTCTCATTCGGCAAGGCAGACCGCAAAAGCGATCTTGTGCTGCGTTGCGAAGGATTGAGTAAATCCTTTGGGGATCTGACGCTGTTTGAGAATTTGACATTTGATATACTCAATAGGCAGCGTATCGGTATTACCGGCCCGAATGGTACGGGAAAGAGCACTTTTTTACGCCTGGCACTCGGTCAGCTTGAACCGTCTGGGGGCAGCATCCGCATAGGCAAGAATCTTCATGTGGGATATCTCGATCAGCACGGCGACGTGCTGGATCCTACCTTGAGCGTTCTGGATGAGGCCCTCGGAGCCAATCCCACACTATCTTCAGAGCAGGTTCGTAACAGGCTCGGTGCATTTCTATTTACCGGCGATGATGTATTCAAGAAATGCGGGGATTTAAGCGGGGGGCAGCGAAATCGCCTGATGCTGTGCAGATTGGTACTGGCCGATCCCGATGTGCTGATCATGGATGAGCCTACCAACCATCTGGATATTGCCAGCCGCCAGATGCTGGAAGCTGCGCTGGATGATTATGCCGGAACAATGATTGTTGTGAGCCACGACCGTTACTTTTTGGACCGTATCGTAGACAAACTAATGGTGGTCGGGCTGGATGAGTTAGGCTCTCGATGCCTCGGCAAGATGGAATTTATCGAAGCAAAACCTGCATACTCATATTATGCATCGCTTGTCGCCAAACGAATAGAAAGCCAGCAGCAGAAGTTAGAATCGCGTGCTGCAGGCCCCCGAAGACGTCGTCCTGCCAGTTCCGGGAGCAAATCCCGCTCCAGGGTGCCCGAAGAGCTCAAACGCTTCAATAAATACTCCGTCGAACAAATTGAGGAATTGATCATGGAGCTTGAGCGGGAACTGGCCGGGATGAAAGAACGATTTGGCGACGAGATGGTGTATAAGAATCCCGATCAGCTTGCGGAACTTCAGCAAAGCTATGATGCGAAGACCGCCGAGCTGGAACTGCTGTATAGGGCGTATGAGCGTCGGGCCGGATAGCGAGAGAGCGGATACTAATGCGCTTATAAATCCCGGAATAAAGGAGATTAAGCTGCTTTAGGTGTATATTCATGCTTGCAGCGGCTTTTGTCCGATATTATAATTGAGGTAAGTATGGAAACTCAGGTAATGTATGGAGTGGACTATGAGAAGATTTTGGAGTGTTATTGTCATTATCCTGATTGTATGTCAGGTTGTAAGTGCAGGCAAGAAGGAGCCGGAAGATCCGAATTACCCAAACGATCCGAATGAACTGATTCACATCAAGTGGGATGCCGTCATTTCGATTTTACAGAATAAAGATCTCGATCAGGAAACACGAGTAAGGAAAATCAATAAAATCGTAAGCCCGATTTTTGATTTCCCGCTAATGGCCAAACTCGCATTAGGCAGAGAACACTGGCCCAAATTGACCGAAGCGCAGCAAGAAAAATTCACCCGGCTGTTCATTGAACGGCTGAGGACTTCATACCGGGAGAAAATCGCACTTTATACGAACGAAGATATTTTGTTCAAACCTGCTGAGAAGAAAAAGAGCACGATCTACATTCCTATGGAATTGAAAACCAAGGACAAAAAGATAGCCGTACTGCACAAGCTTCGTAAAATCGACAAGCGCTGGAAGGTCTATGATGTGGAGATACAAGGTGTTAGCATTCTCCTGACCTACCGGTCACAATTCGATGATATTCTTAGCAAGGGCACTGTTGAGGACCTTTTATCTCGGCTGGAGGAACCGCCGGCGCAGTAATTTAGATTCGCTGCGTCGTGCCCGTATCATGACGAGACGGCACTCATTCGTATCAATTTTTTTCGACCTGTTGGTCCTGCAACATCCATGGATCGTTATTAGTTGTGTGCTGGCGATTGTAAGTCTGCTTGTCTTTCACGCCCGGCAGTTCAGGCTGGATGCCTCCGCCGAAACGCTGGTTCTGGAAAATGACGAAGACCTGCTGTACGCTCGCCAGATAAATTCCCGCTACGGACAGAGTGACTTTCTCGTCCTGACATACACTCCCAAAGACAGCTTATTTTCGCCGGATACGTTAAGTACCTTAGCCAACCTTCGAGATGAATTGAACTCTCTGGAACATATCGTATCGGTCAGTTCTATTCTGGATGTTCCTTTGCTGGGAAATCCTCCCGTTTCTCTTAAAGATATTAGTGCCGATCTGCCCACTCTTGAATCGCCGGACGTTGACTTGAAGCAGGCAGGGATAGAGCTTGCTGAAAGTCCCCTTTGCCGGGACCTTTTGCTGAGTTCGGATTCGCAGACGACGGCATTGTTGATTAATTTTTCTGATGATGAGATTTACCGTGGATTGGTGGAGAACCGAAATGCTTTGCGGCAGAAACAAGAATCCGGCTCGATGACTGCAGCAGAACATTCCGAATTGAAGCTTGCAGAAGAACGGCTCCAGGAACATCGTGACAAAATGAGGTTGCAGCGTCATCAGGACATAGTTGCGATACGGGCGATTATGGATAAGTATCGCCGGGATGCGGACCTGTTTCTCGGTGGTGTCAGCATGATCGCCAACGACATGGTCACCTTCATTAAAAACGACTTGAAGGTGTTCGGCATCGGGGTCCTGCTCTTTCTGATTCTGACATTGGGCATCATCTTTAAGGGCATACGCTGGATATTGCTGCCGATGCTCTGCTGTGTTGTTTCTGCGGTCAGCATGATCGGCCTGCTGGGATGGCTGGGCTGGGAGGTGACAGTTATAAGCTCCAATTTCATCTCGCTGCAGTTGATCATTACCATGGCAATAACGGTCCATCTGATTGTGCGGTATCGGGAACTCCTTGCCCATACGCCGGACGCCCCGAATCGCCAACTGATTTTCGAGACCATCCGGCTTAAGCTCAAGCCCTGTATATATACGGTCCTGACCACGATAGCCGGTTTTGGCTCTTTGGTTCTTTGTGATATCCGGCCGGTCATTGCATTCGGCTGGATGATGATTGTCGGTTTGATAGTTTCGCTGATTGTAACTTTTATGCTGTTTCCCGCCGTGCTGATTTTGATCCCTAAAGGAAAACCTCCTGAAATACGTCAGTGGCGTTTTTCTCTGACGTCCATCCTGGCACGATTTACAGAAGGCCACGGAATTCTGATAGTCGGTTTCAGTGTCCTGGTTTTTGTTCTCAGTATCATTGGCATGTCGAAACTGGAAGTGGAGAATTGTTTTATCGACTACTTCGGCAAGGACACCGAGATTTATAGGGGGATGAAAGTCATCGACGAGCGCCTGGGTGGAACGACTCCTCTTGATGTCATTGTGGAATTTGAAGGACCTGAAGCTCCGCCTGCTGATACTAAACCTGTAGTAGCCCAAAGTGATGACGAATTCGACGAGTTTGATGAATTCGAAGATGCCGGGACCGGTGAGAAGTACTGGTTTACCGCTGAAAAGATGACCCGGATAAAGGCCGTGCACCACTACCTTGAAAACCTCCGGGAGACAGGCAAGGTTATGTCGCTGGCTACCTTGATGAGTTTTATGGAGAAGGCCAACGAAGGAAAGCCGCTGGACAGTCTCGAACTGGCCCTGTTTTACAATGAGGCACCGGAGGAAATTAAGACCATGATGATTCGGCCTTTTGTTTCCGTGAAGAACGATGAGGTGCGCTTTTGGGTGCGGGTCATAGATTCCGACAAGACACTCAGGCGCAACGAGCTGCTCAAGAAAATCCGGGCCGACCTGACAGGCAAGCTTGAGCTTGATCCTGAGCGTGTTCATTTGACCGGTCTGCTTGTTTTGTATAATAATATGCTGCAAAGCCTGTTCGGCTCTCAGACGCTTACTTTGGGCATAACCGTGCTGGTATTGACCGGGATGTTTCTGGTGCTGTTCAGGTCGTTGAAGATTGCTGTGATAGCAATGGTTCCGAACGTGCTTCCCATTTTGCTCGTGCTCGGTATAATGGGCTGGCTGGATATACCGCTCGATATGATGACAATTACAATCGCTGCCATCAGTTTGGGTATTGCAGTTGATGACACAATACATTATATTCATAGATTCAGAAATGAATTTCAGACGGACCGGAAATATTTGCCGACAATGCATCGCTGTCATGGAAGTATCGGCCGTGCAATGTATTATACGTCGGTTACGATTATCATTGGCTTTTCCATTTTGGTCTTGTCCAATTTTATGCCGAGTGTTTATTTCGGCCTGCTGACGGGACTGGTCATGCTGGTTGCGCTTGTTGCCGCACTAACGCTGCTGCCGAGGTTGATAATTCTCGGCAAACCGTTCGGCGAAGAGGCTTGAGAGTTCGGGTACATGTATATGGTATTGAGAGACATACAGGCGTTTATGAAGAAGCATCATGGCAGTGAGTCTCCGAAATCGGAGGTCGCAATATCTCGTAGGGTGTGCGGCTCGACTTTTAGTCCACAGGACACCTTACGGTGCTGCACACGCTGTAATATGCGCTCAGAACCGCGTGTGCAAAAAAACCGTTTTGCACACCCTACATTGCTGTTTTCTGTTTTCTGTCTTCTGTTGTTTTTTTTCGCCGGCATGATTTCCGGCTGTGCAAGCTCCGCGAAAGATGCCCCTTCCATGCAGGTAGCAGGTTTTACAAACGACTCGGCCGAAGAAATCGATACCGGCGATTTCGATCTGCTGGAAGAGGAATATGCCGAGCAGATGGTCGAAGTGCCGGACCCGCTGGAGCCTTTTAATCG
>JAFGPJ010000331.1 GCA_016936275.1 Sedimentisphaerales bacterium | reverse complement strand
GTTGCTTCATTGATGGAGCTAAGGCCTTTGACGACTTCACCGTCGGCCGGGATATTGTCGCCCGGACGGACACGAACGCAGTCCCCGGGTTTCAGGCTGCTGACTTTTACTTCTTTCTCGCTTTGGCCTTCGATGAGATTTGCTTTCGTAGGCGTTAAATGAATGAGTGATTCGATTGATGCGCGGGCGCCGAGGGCAGTGCGTGTTTCAATCAGCTCGCTAACCAGCATAAAAAAAGCAACGACGCCCGCCGTCGCGTATTCCTGCGTCGCAAAGGCTGCAATGATAGCCAGAGCCACCAGTTCATCCATATGGGCTTCTCTATGTATAAGGCTCTTGATGGCGTGTATGACAATTGGTGCGCCGAGCAGAATCGCACCGGCCATTGCCAGAAACACGGTGTTGAAATCATACTTGCCGTAAATGTACTTCGCGACACCGCTATTAATCAGCAGCACTCCGCCGGCAAGGGTTCCCAGCAGGGCCATACTGACACGAATCTGCTTGCCGTGTGTGTGCTCTGCGGTTATGTCTTCATTCAAATGTAGATGTTCATGGGCCATAATTTCGTCTCTTGTTTATCTTATCAGCTTCCATAGGAAGCTCAGCGATTCATTGTTCCTGGTTTTGTTCTGTTTGCCCCGTGCTCTTTTTCTTCTTTTTTATTGTCGGATCTCTGTTCAGAAGCACTCTTATTTCTGTACCTTTTGAACCTTTGGTAGTCTGAACAACGAATTTTTCATCCGCGTTTTTCAAAATATTCTCCATGGCATCGAGATATATATTTTGAAGCACAAGCTTTGGCCGCTGCCTGTATTCGGGCAGTATGCTCTCAAGATAATCGGCATTCGCTCTGGCTCGTTCTACAACTTTTGTCCGATAGGCCCTCGCATCTGCAATTTTCTTGCCGGCCGCACCGGCCAACTGCGACCAAAGCTGCTCTCGTGTCTGCTCGTCGATGGATCCATCATGCAGAGCGGCAAACAGTTCTCCGGCGACAGATCCGCCGGCCTCGTTGAGAGTGTTAGCGGCGTAAGCTTCTGCATCCGTGATCACTTTTTTACTTTGCTGGCTTGCCCTGGTAGGAGCCTCGAATGCTTCTTTGACCTGTCGCGGGCATTCGCTTGCGGTCAATTGGACAGAAACGACCTTTATACCGCTTTCTATTTTGTCCAGCTTCTCCTGCACTAATCTTCTGACGTGTTTGGGGATTCTGTCCTGGCTGGAAATCGCCTCATCAATGGTATAATTGACCAATGCGGTCACGACGGCGTTTTCAAACACGTCTTTTAATAACGGCTTGATGCTCTCTGTTATCACATTGAAGTAAATATCACCGGGTTTAACGTCTTCGATATAAGTATCAATAAAGAACTGTTCAGGGTCATCAATTTGATAGGTTAGCTGCCACTTGGAATGGACAATGTTGTAATCGCTGCCGGCAAAATCTCCGATTGCCTCGTTTTGGCTCTCACCTCGAGTTAGGCAATAGCCATCCTGCAAAGGCTTTAATGGCTGACCAGGGCGAACCGGTCGCATCTGTCCGGAAAGTATTTCCGACTGTGTCATATAATACCAAAATGAGTCGATAGGCAGATTTACCTGGGTCTGTACTGGAATCTTTACAATCTCGTCAATTGGATAGGGGAATATCCAATGCAGGCCGGGACCAAGAATCCTCTTTTCGCCCTCGCCTCGAATCTTGCCGAATCGCAGTACGAGCGCCTGCTCGTTGGAATCGACCGTCTTGAATCCGGAAGCCAGAAAGGCAAGCACAAGCACAATCATTATCACTTTCAGGATAATGAAACTCATACGAAGTGCCTCAGACAGGCTCCTGCCGGCGGTGTCAAGCTCATCTACCGCCGGCTTTGACGTATCCGGAACATGCATGTCCTTGTTATCTTCTTTTTGTTCTTTCATAATTTCGATTATTTAAAGTTACTTTTTCGATTGGTCTGGTTCGGCCGGTTTAAGCTCGGGCAACCCTTTCAACAACTCGAAAGGTCTCATATCGGTTGGTGTAACAAAAGTGGTTTTATCTTCCAGCATTTTCTGGAGCGATTCGATGTCCCGCAGCAACATTGCAAGCTCAGGATCTGCTTCGAGCCTTTCATAATGTTTTGCCGCTTCCGCGTCACCTTTACCTCGAATGGCCGTCGCTCTTGCTTCGGCAGCGGCTATGAGCTCGTCTCTTTTCGATTCTGCGTCCGTCCTTATTTTAACGGCTTCGCCCTCTCCACCTGAAGTGATCTCCTTTTCTATGCGAGTACGCTCCGCCTTCATTCGTTCAAAGACTGCTTTGCTGACCTCCTCGCTGACTTTGAGCTGTTTGATGCCCAGGGCCGCAATTTCTATCCCGCACTTTGTATCCGTAACGTCCTGCTGGAGGGTTGTGAGCATCTCATTTTGGATTGCTTCAAACGCTATTTTAGAAGGATCGTTATTTACGAATTCGGAAAAGTAATGACGACCAATTACATTGTTCTGTGCGTTGCGGATTCGACTGTGTAATATTTCGTCCTGTGCCCGTTTGACCGTTTTGGTAGCGTTGAAGAATTCCAGCGGCCTGGAAATTTTCCAGACAACATACGTGCTGACGATAATCGGATCGCCTCCGGCTGTGGTTGTCTCTTCGCTTTCCACCTCGTAAGTCCGCATGCGTGAATCAAACCTGTGTACCTGCTGGATCGGGAAAGGCCATTTGAAGTACCAGCCCGGCTCGGTAATCTCGTCTTCGATAGTGGCCTTACCGAATGTTGTTTTCAGGCAGGATTCCGTCTCTCTAACCTGGAACGAGATCAGGTAAAGCCCCAACGTGACAATAATCAACGCTACGAAGATTGCAATGGCTATGTTTTTCATT
>JAFGPJ010000330.1 GCA_016936275.1 Sedimentisphaerales bacterium | reverse complement strand
CAGCTTGCCGGGATAAAAGTCGTGCACATTTGATATCGGAGATTATTGTGGGAAAATTATATTTTTCACTTATCGGTGCCGTATTGATTTGCGGCTGTGCGGCACAAAATCAAAAATCTATGCCGCAAACGCTGCTTTTTAGCCCCATTACCCCGGAGTATCTAAAATACACCGCCGGTCAGTGGAAGGCGACCGGATTCGATGGATTCCTTTTGGTTGGCATTATGAGGAACTGGGCCGATGATATTTGGGCCGCCGACGGCGACGGCATGACCCGTGATGAAAACGACCAGACCTTTAAGCGAATCAAGCTGTGCAACGATGAATGCCGCGAACATCGAATCACGGAAAATTTCATCAAGGTGGCGTTTTACAGCCACGTTCCGCTTTGGACGGATGATGCCGCCTGGGAAAAGTTTAATGAGAATTTCCGCCAGGCGGCCCGGTTCGCCAAGATGACCGGCTGTCGGGGCATAGCCCTGGACATCGAATATGTCGGCGAGCAGTATGACCTGGACTGGGAGGGTTATGATTATAAAGGTTATACGAAAGACGAGCTACGCACGGCAGCAGTTAAGAGAGGGCGGGAGCTGGTTCGGGCGATGCTGCAAAGTTATCCGGACATGGTGTTCCTGACCCTGCCGGAGGGCATCAACTACTACGGGCCTTTAGCTACGGACATTTTTGTCGGGATGGTGCAGGGCATGGCCGAATCGGATGCGCCCGGCGGGATTCACCTGCTGACGGAGCACTCCTATAAAATGGTCAACACACTCGGCCTGATTCATTATGCTCACAGTTTAGATTCCAAAATACCGGACAAGCTGGATGAATCGACGGCCCGGTACTGGCGTGAAAAATGCTCGGTTTCTCTGGGCGGCTGGCCGCTCGGATATTACCGTGAAATTCTGGATGAAAACGGACAGCGCATTGGTTACAGCGGCAAGGTCGATAAGTTCGGCGACAAAGTCGTCGGCTCTTATGCGGACAAGAGCAGTAATTATCCCCCGGAAGATTTCCGAAAGCAGTATGCCGGGATGTTGCTGGCCGGCAAGCGGTATTGCTGGATTTACGGACATGGGGCGACCTGGTGGCACTTCAACGAAGCCGACGTGGCAAAATACGGTAACGTGGGAAACTCCACTCTTCCGGTGGACGAGCGGCTGGACGATTTCAAGGCCGTCTTGAGAGAGAAATGGACATCCACCGACGAAACGAGAAAGCTAAGCCGGATGATAAAGGAGGGCAGGTCGGATGATTTCCTTCAATTGTTGAACTTCGTGAAGGAGTTCGAAATAATCGGCCCGTTCGGGCGCGAGAGCTTCGACAATTTCGGCAATGTTTTTCCGCCGGAAGAGGAAATTGATTTCGATGCAAACTATGCCGGAAATACCGGGCAGGTTCGCTGGCGGACTGCTTCGGTTGATGGTACTGGATATTTGAATTTTTTGGAGCATTTCTCGCCGAGCGACTGGATTTGTGCTTACGCTTGTTGCAAGGTTGTCAGCCCGAGGGAGTGTCCGGCACAGATTCGTGTAGGCACCAACGATACCGCTACTGTTTGGCTTAACGGCGAGAAAATTCTCTCGAAGAACATAGAACGCTCTGCTGCTCCCGACAGCGACATCCTTTCCGTTCGGCTTAAGAAGGGTGAAAATACGGTCCTGATTAAAGTCTGCAATACAGAGTTCAACTGGGGATTGTATCTGCGCATCACGGACGCCAAAGGCAATCCGCTGGAAGGTTTGACATAACGATCGTAACCGGTGTGTATGATTTTAATGCTCTGACAGACGGTAGCCTGCATCACAAGGTGTTTCCAAAGGAAAGTATGGACTACTGTATATCTGAATATTTGAGGATGGATTTAAAAATTTTGTTATTTAGCATTTTATTGCCAGTATGGAAATGGACGCATTCTAAAGAAAGGCCTTCTGGCATTGGATCTGATTTTCTCTTCTTTGTCGGCACAATTAACACATAAACGAACACATGGAATTGCCTGCAATCGCTTCAAAGAAATGGGTTTTTGACAAGACTCACAGAGACCATACATCCCCTGCTCCATACATTCCAATGCTCGGTCAATATCATTCAGGATATTTCTTTCGTTTTCCAGCAGCTCAGCGGTATTTTCGAGATCGAAATTGTCTGTGCCCGCTTCAGCCGGATGGCTCGGTAGAAGTGGTCCCTTATCAATTTTTGGTTGTTGAAACTCATATTCCAATTCAGAGAAATTTTTTAGAACCTCATTTCGTTTGGATAGAAGAATGGTTTTAAAGTGATTCAAATTTCGAATGTTTCTTTGTGTCACTTTCATTTTCTTTTAGACCCAACACCATAAATAACAACATATTCATACCCATTGATTTGCCGGAATATACGTGAGTTTAGGCAAAAGGGGCGCCAAGCCGAGATTCAATATGTCGCGACTTCCCCCGAGGCGGCCCCAATATAAATTATGTCCTTATTAGTTATTTCGGAGCCTATGATGCTACACTTACATTTGAATGGTATGGTGTTCTCATCTTCAATGTTTTTAGTTTCTCATTTTTGGCCGGTGGAGGTAGCAGCTCAAGGTTATATTCACCTCCTTTCAATGCAATGAACAGTTCCCAATATGCTTTGCCGACCACCGGCCATGTCATTTTTCGTCCCTTTAAATATGCCTTTTCTCGGATTTGCCGGTAAGCATTCTTATCTTTTGACAATTCGATGATTGAATCAGCCAAAGCTTTAGGATTCTCAAATGGAACAAGCCGTCCGCTACCGTCTCCAAGCAGCTCCTTGGCATGCCAGTATGGAGTTGATATAACAATCCGTCCTGTTCCTATAGCGTAGGTTAATGAGCCGCTTGTAATTTGTTGCTCGGATAGATAGGGTGTTACATAAAAATCGGCGGCCTTCAGATACTGATAGAGCTTCTGTTGCTCGACGAACTCGTTATGGAAAATCACATATCGTTCGAGGCTTAATTCTCGTACCAGTGATTCCAGTTGACGGCGATAGTTTTCGCCCTGTGTTCTGAGCAGGTTTGGGTGTGTGGCGCCCATCACAATATAAAGAACATTGGGAATGTGTTTTAAAATCTCGGGCATAGCCATCAACATAGTTTCAATTCCCTTGCCGGGCCCCATTAGGCCTGATGTAAGAATTGTGGTTCGTCCCTCTAGACCGAGGGGGCGTTTGGCAATCTCTGTCGGTACAAGCGATACATCCGCTACACCGTGTGGGATTTTTTCTATTTTTACAGGATTTATGCCGTATATGTTTCTCAACATTTCCGCGGCACGTTTGCACATAACTACGATTTTCTCGCTGTTACGGCAGAGGGTACGAACCATCTGATAATGCATATTTGAAGGTTTCGATAGCACTGTATGGAACGTAGTAATTATTTTGGCATCCAGGCGGCTCAACAACATACTCAGATACTCTCCGGCATTATGTGGTCCGCCAAATAAACCAAACTCATGCTGTATGCAAACCAGATCCACACCGTGGGCATTTAAGGCATCTGCTGTACGGCGATAATCTTGTGGTTTGTCCCTGCGGATAAGAAATCGAACAGGGTGATTATAGGTTAGATTTTCAGAATTCGTCAATGCCACACCGATAGGCGTCCATTTTTGGTGGGAACTTTCTGAAACGGAATTGATTAGGTCCCGGGTAAAATTCGCAATACCACATCTTCCTGGAGGAAATGTTGATACAAATGCAATCTTACGCTCTTCCATCTTCGGTATACTCCTTATAAACGGATATCCTTACCTTTTTACAGAATATGTGATCTGCTTTGGAAAAACAGATTTAGCGAATTAATAAATCGATTTTTATTTGTGTTTTGTGGGAGGTGGAGGATATGCCAGCAAAGGGGGATATAAGGTATTGTGTGTGATTGTATATTTTAGTAGCGGAAGGTTTTTTAAGTTAACCCGGCAGCAATTTGTTACATTAGAAAAACTGTACATTTGTTCAATTCTCCTAATATAATTCATATTTTTTACGTGTGCCATTCCTTAATTATTTAGAAACTTCATTGTTAAAATATGGTATTTTTTACGAGAAAACTGTGAAATTGTTCAGAAATTTTTCAGAGGATAATTCAAAATTTGCCTTGTCGATTACCTTTCTTTTTTTCTCAGCACATATCGACGAATAATTCATTATGTTCAGCGTTTGATATGATGGATTAACTATAATAAGAGGTTTAGTTAATTCGTTGTGAACACCGAATATTGCTTGGCCAACGATTCGCGATCTGGCAATGATCCTTCGCTAATCCGGATTCGATATCGCAACTTCAGCGTTTGCTCTGCGCCAATCGTATGCTTGAAGAACTCGCCGAACCGCCCATAATCACGGTAAGCCGAGTAAACAGCGTCGGCGTTCGGATTGGCCGGATCGCTCATATACTGGACACTGTATTTTTTGCCATGTAGCCCGTACTCCAGCGCCGCCCACGGCAGGTCTTTGTCCTTTCTCGGGTCGATTCCTTCTTTATGGAACAAATACTTTGCCTTGCCTTCGTCCGGGCCTTTGGCAACGCCGTCGCTAGGTCGGTATTGAAAACCTGCATGTTCCGGATCGCCATCGAGATAAACCTCGCCGTTGAGGGCTTTTAGCTCCGTTTCGAAGTCCAGCATCACAATTGCTCCGTTGCCGGGCTTATACACAGTCATCGTCCGCTTTTCTTCGACCATTACCTTGCCGTCGCCGTTTTTCCAGTGAATCAATGCCGTCGAAACCGCCTTTTCCGCATCTGCTCTTTTCTCTATGAATTTCTGATGGACTTGTCTTACGCCATTGGTCATGTGCCATGTATCGTAAGATTTGCCTTCGAACTGCAGCTTGTTGAAGCCGATAAAGATTCCGCGATGATGTGGATACAGAACTTCCTTGGTGTACGGATTCTCCCCGTCCGGCCCGTTGGTCAGTAAATTTTCGCCCTTCTCGTCGAAAACGTGATGAAACACCTTGTACGTCTCGAACGCCCGCTGCTCGTTCGACTCATCGTAATCGTACATATACCGCGTTATCTTCCGCCCGTCATAGAGCAGGTCCAGATATTTTCCCTTCGTGTCCTTCCATGAAAATCCCGCTCCGAGTACAGCGTTTCCCATAAGGCCAATCGCCAGTAATATAACAACTAATTTTATCCGGCTCATCATAAATCTCCATTTCATTGATTAGATTTACCCCAAGAGATAGGTAAGCTGTTATCTCACGGGGTTAACATTTGTAGTTTATCGCAACGGCCGCGGTCCATAGTGGGGCGTTTCCCGGCCAAGCTCGTAGCAGCCTAAGTCAGGAGCTTTTCCTGTGAAACCATTCGTAATTTGGGCAAGAGCAATCCCTGCGTCGATCACCTTGGCCCCCTTTTTCAGCCGTAGGTCATAGTCGTCCGGCTGATAAGCCTTGCCCTGCTCTGGCGGTCCGGCCTTTACGAAAATATCGTAATCCGCCATCATGCCGTGCTCTTCAAGGCCCGTGGCCTTAAAGAACGCATCGAGGGTTCGATACAGGCTCCTCTTACCCAGATGATCCGTCCACTGGATCAGCCGGTCGGAGTCGTTCCGGCGATAAGCGTTGTAGTCCATCGTGCTGTAGGCTGTGGGCGAACCTGAGATCAGAGCGTGTCCTGAGCCGCCCATGATAAGGTTATTGCGGAAATGGCCATTCTGCCAGATGGGCGGTGGGCGGAAGCCTGAGCCGGCACAGCATGTCGTATTGTTGTAAGCAAGAATGCCGGCGGGGTAATTATTTAGCTTGTAGCTGAGGCTGGTGATCCCGTAAACCTCGTTGCGGATAAGATAGACCGGGCCGCCGTAAAACGGCTGCGTGGACATGCCCGTGTGGGCGTTATAGCAACGATTGCGATAGAAGCGAACGTTGTGACAGCCGTAGTCGGCCTCAAACGTGTCGTCCTGCGCCCAGGACAGATCGTTGTTGTAAAAGTCGATGTTCACGCAATGCTTGAGCACATCGTCCACCGGCGGGCCGAAGTTGTAAATCGCCGCCGAATCACTGAATCTCGTAATGCGGTTATAGCAAATCACATGCCCCCGGCCGTACACGTTGATGCCGGTATGGCCGGGACTCATGTAGGTCTCGTGCGGTCGCGGATACCATGTGGGATTGATGCCGACGATATCGTTGTCGGCAATATACCAGTTCCTCGAATTCTCGCAGCCGGTGTTGATGCCGAAGACCACATCGTGAATCCTGCATCGGCGTACAACCAGCCCGTCTGAGCCGCCTGGCTTTGCGGCATAGATAGCCGTATGAGCCTTGCGGAACGTCAGCCCCTCGAAATACAGATGATGCGTCCCGTTGAGCGTCACAATCCGCGAGCTTCCTTCGACTCCGTCGGCTTCAAGAATCGCCTCCCCATTTTCGGGGCCGCGAAAGACAATAGGACGCTCGGTGCTGCCGGACTTGTTCAGTTCGAACGGTCCCTTGTAGATGCCGGGGCTAAGTTCAATGATGTCGCCGGGCCCCGCTTGTTTATACGCAGCCATCAATCCCTTTTCAGGACTGGCTTCTATGATCCGTCCGCCGTCGAATGCTTCCGGAATAGCGCGTGTTATTGCCTCGATGATCTTCGGCTCGACAGGCGCGCCGCCGTCGGGATCGCGCATCTTGAAACGCACCTCATAAGTCGTCGCCGGCTCAAGAAACAGCACGCTTCCGGCGAAAAGGTTGCCGGTCCGATAAGGACCGTATTTCTGGTTCGAGACCTCGTGATGAACACGCAGCATCGGCAGGGCGTCCTTCCATTTGGAATCGCCTTTCTTTTTGAACGCCACATCTACTGATGCGTTTCTGTTACTGTCACCCTCGATGTACCACCGGAAACCCAGGTTCTCTATCGTTGGAGGATCGACGATAAACCGCTTCGGCACAACCTCATCCATTTGAGGCCCAACTTCAAAACCCACAAGCGGCGGCACCTCCCGACGCCCGCGTCCGAATCCGGCCGTAGCCAACAGCCCCAAAACAGCTGTAACAAACATCACTTTCTCAAGATTAGTGCATATTTTGAAAATTTCCATTTAAAAATAGCTCTTTATACTTGTCTATCCTGTCAATTTCACAATCTCCAGGGCGCTCGTCTTGGACGCCAGAGCATTCGGTTGGCTTCGTCGTCGCCAATGAATTGCTCTTTCTGCGGGTCCCACTTTAACGGCCTGTCGAGCAGCATCGAGATGTTACCCAGGTGGCAAACCGTGCTCGTTCGATGTCCGATTTCGGCGTTGCAGATGGGGTCTTTGCGGCTCCTGATGCAGTCGAGGAAATTCTGCTTGTGGTCGTTGCTTTTGTACAGATGAATCTCATCCGGCCCGATGACAGAATCCAGAAGCGACTTCGGTTCGGCTTCGAGCTTGCCGCGGTTGACGTAAATCCATCCCTCGGCGCCCTCGAAACGCGTGCCGCCACCCTTTTTAAGAAATATTTTGACGCCGTTGGCATAAGTGTATTCGACTTCTGCGTTCAGTGCCGTTGTGAACAGGCCGGTCTTTGGGAACTCGCCTTTACCGCGTATTTCCACCGGGCCGGTATCGTCTGACTGATTGCCCCATTGTGCGATGTCCAGATGGTGCGCTCCCCAGTTGGTCATCTGTCCGCCGGAGTATTCGAGCATGAAGCGGAACTCATAGTGACATCGCTGGTGGTGGTAGGGCTCCCAAGGTGCGGGCCCCAGCCACATATCATAGTCAAATCCTTCCGGCACTGGCTCGGGCGCCCAGGTCGGCTCGCACGTCCTGTTGTTGCCGGAGATTCCCACTCTCATTGTGTGCAGGTGGCCGATGCGTCCGTTGACAACCAGCTCGCAGGCTTTGTGAAACTCGGAGCTGGAACGCTGCTGTGAGCCAGTCTGGAAAACCCTGCTGTAGCGTTTTACTTCTTCGACGAGGGTCCGTCCTTCGGTAATAGTCAAAGTCAGCGGCTTTTCGCAATAGACGTCCTTGCCGGAACGGACCGCGGCGATGGACGTCGGGACGTGCCAGTGATCGGGCGTGGCGATAGAGACCGCGTCGATATCGTCTTTCGCCAGAAGCTCGCGAAAGTCGTTGTAGCACGACTTCGGATCCAGTCCGATCCTTTCGCGTGCGTTTTCTCTATGGCCGGCATCGACATCACACACGGCCACGACCTGGCAGTCGGACTTGGCATTGAATCCTTTCATATTGCTGCTGCCCTGGCCTCCGGTGCCTATGCAGCCCATCGTGATGCGGTTGCTCGGGGCATCGGTCCCGAATACCGATGAGGGGACAATCGTCGGAAGGGCGACGGCAGTTACTGCTGTGAGGGCGGAGCCTTTCAGAAGATCTCTGCGGGATATGTTTGTTATTTTGTTGCTCATTGCATTTCCCTTGTAAATATCTATGGATCGCTATAAGCCTAATCGAGAGATTTGATTCTTATATTGCGGAACTCGACCTGGTCGCCGTGGCCGGCGAAACCTATCCGGCCTTTTTCCCGCAACAGGCCAGGATGGTCCCTGCCGTCAATCGTTTTTGGCGTGCTGGCTTTTTCGATGTCTGCATCCACGATAGTTTCGCCGTTAAGTTTGATGGTTATCT
>JAFGPJ010000329.1 GCA_016936275.1 Sedimentisphaerales bacterium | reverse complement strand
TAAAACAGGCATGCACGAACCGGATAACTTTAATGACAATGCCCAACGATTCCAGGACCAGGTTAAAAAAGCGATTTATGATCAGTATACTTTGCGTGAATACAGAGGATTAATCACACCTATTTATCCCGAAGGATTTAATCGCGATCTTATCAAAATGCCTGAAATGTCCTATCGTTATCCTCGCTTGGTACAGTCCCTGGAAAGAGTGGGATTCGATATTCTTTTATTGGCTTTTTATACTGTTATATTTTGCGGAGTGGGGCTGATCAAGATGAATCGATATGACGTGCGATAATTGAAAACTATACAAATATTGATTATAATGAAATTAATTAAGAAAGGACAATGAACATGATTGAAATTAATGAATTGACGAAGCGGTACGAAGACGGCGTTTTGGCATTGGACCATGTCAGCTACAGTGTCGAGCCGGGCGAGATTTTCTGCCTGCTCGGTGCGAACGGTGCCGGCAAGACTACCACAATTAATATCCTGCTGGACTTTATCCCGCCAACCAGCGGCTCGGCCAGCATCAACGGACATGACTGCAACAAATTTCCGCTTCAAGCCAAGAAGTA
Organism: Sedimentisphaerales bacterium; assembly: GCA_016936275.1. Classification (GTDB taxonomy): domain Bacteria; phylum Planctomycetota; class Phycisphaerae; order Sedimentisphaerales; family Anaerobacaceae; genus JAFGPJ01. The sequence goes on along the minus strand of JAFGPJ010000329.1, from coordinate 10,846 downwards.
TGTCTCGTATGTATCCGAGAACGTGCAGCTTTACGGGATGTTCACGGCCCGGCAGAATCTGGCGTTCTTCGCCGAGCTGGCCGGCAAGAAGGGGCTCAAAAAGAAAGATTACGACGATGTGATGCGCAGCGTGGGCCTGCCGGAGAAGGCATTGAGTATGCGACTGAAACATTTCTCCAAGGGCATGCGGCAAAAACTGGGTATTGCGATAGCACTGCTCAAAGATCCGCCGGCTATATTGATGGATGAACCGACCAGCGGGCTCGACCCTACAAGTGCGCAGGAATTCCTGGACCAGTTGCGCAGGTTGCGGGAGCGGGGCAAGGCGCTGCTCATAACCACACACGATATATTCCGCGCCAAGATGATAGCGGACCGAGTGGGCATTATGAAGCAGGGACGCCTGGTCGCTATTCGAAAGAAGGAAGATTTCAAGCACGCCGACCTCGAACAGATTTACATCCGTGAAATGGAAGCAGCGGAAGCTGTATCGTAAATAGAGTTTTCATAATTCCTATGTCTCATAACGAATTTCTATAAGTAATGTAGAATTGGATAAACACGGACTTTTTGTTGAAAGCCCAAGCTCTAATCTCTAATACATTGTGTGAATTTTTTGAAAGCAGTGTTTTAGCCTGAACAAAGAATATTTTTCAATGTTTTGGTAAGTAGGTGAAATCTAATACGGCTTACGATTATTTAATACGCTGAGCACATAAATACCGATATGATTCATAGTAGTCAATTGAAAGCATCTTCAAGCATGGAGGCTATTATGAATCTCAAAGACCATCACACAACAAAAGAACTTGAGAGACTTTACCGCACAGAAAAGGATGCAAGACTTGCAAGGAGAATACACGGCGTATATCTGGCCGCCAAAGGATTAAGCTGCACGCAAACCATGACTATCACAGGGGCAGCCCGACGGACGATTCAACAGTGGGTTCATAAATACAACAAAAAGGGAATAGATGGGCTAAAAGACATGCCACGTCCCGGACAACCGACTAAATTGCTCCGCAGGGACGAGCTGAGATTTTGTAAACGAATTGATGCCGGCCCCATTCCTCAAGATGGTGTTTCAGTGCTGAACGGGCCTGCGATAAGACGGATTCTGGAGCATGAGTTTGGTGTTCTGTATTCGACTCAGGGGTTATATGATCTGCTGCATCGACTGGGATATTCTCGCCTTTGTCCTCGTCCGCAGCATGAAAAGGCCGATCCTCGAGTACAGCAACAATTTTTAAAAAACTAATGCCAGAAATCGTTTTCTCGAAAATATATCGCGACGGTCCAGGGTAAAGCCACGAGAACTGCTGTAGTAAGAGGCATCCAGCAAAAAGCAGGCAACTCTTTGGCTCTATGTTCCCAAATGGCAAAGGGTAGAATGACCATCGCCGGTAACACGAATGCAAGAAATCCTTTAGTCAGGAACGCCAGGCCACAGAACATGCCTGATAAAGCAAGAAAAGCATACTTTTTCCGAGACGCTTTCTCTTCCCACGCAAAATAGAAAGTCACCATTGTTGCCGTTATGAACTGAGAAAACACACTATCCAGGACACAAAACGTTCCTATCGCGAAAACTTCCAGAGAAGTTAGAAACGTTGCTGCGGCTAACGGTCCGGCCGGATATCCTCCGGTAAATCGGTATGCTAATAAAAAGACGGCCAATGCGGAAAATCCTACGGCCAGCGCAGACGGTAAGCGTACAGCAAACGCATCTTGGCCGAACAGATATTGCGATGCGGCGTTGAGCCAGTGGCCGAGGACGGGCTTTTCAAAATATCGCAATCCATCGAGCTTCCGGACTATCCAGTCACCTGTATTCAGCATTTCATGAGAAATCTCGGCATAGCGAGTTTCATCCGGTATGACCATGGGCCGCATACCCAGCGGCAGGATATAGGATAAAAAGAAAAGAACAAATATGACAGCGTCACTTTTTTCATAAATCGAAACTAATTTGATTGACAACCAACCCACCCATATCTGCCGGGAATTTCCTTCGCAACAATGGCAGCAGGTTCACTTTGCGGGTATTCTTCGAGCAGAACCCTCAAAGGAACAAAAGCTGAGCCTTTTGAAATAACACTCTTCACAAATTGCTCGAACATCTCCAGGCAGGCAATTCCCTCAACCTCAGCGTGAATTGTCAGCACGTTGAGCTTCGCAGGCTCAAGAAGGGAAAGCATGTAGTCGTTGTAATTACTATCCGTCACACCGTTATGGCCGATGACTTCATCATACGTCGGCAGGGTAACGGGTATCTGCGGCTGGGAAAGCTCGCCACCGCCTGCAATCGGCCGGAATATGCTTTTGCCCCTGCAATCACTGTTGTAGTCGAACGGAAAACGATTCTTGGCCAGCAGAACCTTCTGATTGCATTTCCATCCGGGCACGGCAGAACAGGTAGGAGGTTTCCCGAGGATTTTTTCAAGCAAATCACAGCCTTTTTTAAGTTCCTGGTAGATAGCATCGTTGTCCATGGTGTCTATGCGGGCCTGCCAGGCATGGTGGTCATAAGCATGCAAACCTATCTCATGGCCGGCATCAAACGCAGACCGTATTATAAGGCCCAGCTTTTCTCCAATGATTGGTCCCGGCCAAAACGTCCCTCTCAATAAGATATCCCACCCGTATAGACTTGCAGCCCTCGTCCTTAACATCTTCCAAAGGAACACGGGCCTGAGCAGCCGCCACAGGTGCCGGCCCATATTGTCCGGACCGACCGAAAAGAAGAACGATGCCTTCATGGAATAGGTTGCAAGGAGGCTGCATAAGTTCGGCACTCCGTACCTGGTCCCCCTGAACGTGTCTACGTCAATCCTCAGGCCTATTTTCATGGACTCTCGACTCCAGGGGTTTCTTATCGCCGCCATGAGGCATTTCAACTATTGGGGTTCCCGTTTTGCGATCTTTTCGCAAAATGGGGTCCCTCTTGTGTGGTACTGACGGTTTCGGCTCCGAATCCAGCAAAAACTCTCCACTTTCTATGCCCGTCCGCAGGAAAAAGTCGAGCGTTTGCTCCACAGAGTGCTCAAGATCAACTGTGGGCGCCCAGCCAAGCAGTTTCTTCGCATTACGGATGCTTGGTCTTCTATATTGTACGTCCTGGTAACCTTTGCCGTAGTAGGAGCTGCTTTCAACCAATCGAAAACCCGCAAAAGGCGGAAACTTCGACCGAAACGGATGCTGTTCGAATTTGGCCAGCAACAGCTCAGCAAGACCTCTTATGCTCACCTCGTTGTCGGGATCGCCGATGTTAATGATCCTGCCGTCACAGACGCCGGCTTTGTTCTCGATGATTCGGTACAGGCACTCAATTCCGTCTGAGACGTCCGTGAAGCATCGTTTCTGCCTGCCGCCGTCGATCAGCAGGATAGGTGCACCTTCCACGAGATTGAGGATTAGCTGCGTAATGGCGCGAGAGCTGCCGATTCGGGCTGAAGTCAAGCTGTCAAGCTTGGGTCCTATCCAGTTAAACGGCCTGAACAGCGTAAACTTTAATCCTTCTTTCTGCCCGTAGGCCCAAATGACCCTGTCGAGCAATTGCTTGCAGCACGAATATATCCATCGCTGCATCCGGATCGGCCCCAGAATCAGTTTGGAGTTATCTTCGTCAAATTCTTCCTCGTCGCACATTCCATATACTTCGGAAGTTGATGGAAAAACGATCCGCTTTCCATATTTGACGCAATACCGGACCACCCTGAGATTCTCTTCAAAATCCAGCTCAAACACGCCTATCGGATTGCGCGTATATTCTATCGGCGTTGCAATAGCGACCAGAGGAAGCACGATGTCGCATTTTCTAATGTGATATTCCGTCCACTCACGGTGGATCGAGATGTCACCTTCTTCGAAATGAAATCCAGGCCTGCCAATCAGATGTTCAATGTAGTTAGACCGAAGGTCCATTCCATGGACTTCGTATTTGTCGCTGCGTAATAGACGCTCGCTCAGGGCATTGCCGATGAATCCGTTTGCTCCAAGAATCAGGATGTGCTTTTTCCTGGTCACTTCAATACGACTATCCGGACTCGGGCCCAATCTCATACCTTCAACCAAATTTAGCTCGTGAGCCAATTGGGCGCCGTTCACGTACACTCCTTTATCTGCCTGGCCAAAATCCACTCGCACCGCACCGGTGCCGCACGCAATAACGAGAGGATCCGTGGAAACAATGGTGCCGGGATCCAATTTCTCTACGGAACAAGGGACTTGAGAAACCATCCAGAATACACATTTCTCATTTGCGATATAACTGAAAGCGCCCGGGTACGGCCGGGTCACGGCACGAACAAGATTTCGAACCTGTTCCGCTCCGGCAGTCCAGTCGATTTGGCCGTCAGCCGGAGTGCGGCCGCCATAATAAGTTGCTTTAGAATGGTCCTGTGGTTTTCGCGATGCACTTTCATCCTTTAGCTGCGGCAGCACTTCGTCGAGCAAAGCGGAAGCCGCCTGAGCAGCTTTTTCATGCAGGGACCTGGCTGTATCGTCATCGGTAATCAAGATCTTTTTCTGATGTACGATGTCGCCGTCATCCGGCCTCGGAGTCATGTAATGCAGGGTAACGCCCGTTTCTTTCTCTCCGTTTACCAGCACCCAGTTGACTGGACATCTTCCACGATACTTCGGCAGAAGCGAGCCGTGCAGGTTGAGACATCCGGCGGGAGGTATGTCCAGAATGGGCTGTTTGATTATGTTCCTGTAATAGAAGGAGAAAATTATGTCCGGAGCAAGCTCTTTAATTCTCTTTACCCATAACGGATGGTTGATATTCTCAGGGGCAAAGACCGGGATGTTTTTCGACGCGGCCGACTCCGCAACCGAATCGAACCAGACATTCTCATTCTGGTTGTCCTTATGCGTAAAAACGGCGGCAATCTCGAAGCCATTCCGCAGCAAAGCGTCAATGCCTACACAGCCGATGTTGTGATAAGCCAATACTACTACTTTCATAATGCAACCTTTAAAGTTTCTATCCCGATGAACGTCAATCGGGATTTACAATTTATTCTTTTTCTGTTTTTCGCCCTACAATCCGGTGAACAAAATATCTGGGCCGTGCTCTGACATCATCATAGATACGGCCGATATATTCTCCAAGCAATCCCATGCCGACGAACTGGGCACCAATGAAGATAAAAAGAATGGCAAACAGCGTAAAGACGCCCTCCGCCGCCCAATCGGGTCCGTGGACCAGTCTCATAATCAAAAGGAAAATACCGAATCCCACTCCCAAAGCAGATATCACGCCGCCCAGGACGCTCAAAACACGCAGAGGAAATGTTGTCATGCTGGTCAACAGGTCGAACTGCAGGTTGATCAGCTTCCATAATCCGTACTTCGAGTCTCCTTCGGTTCGTTCGGCGTGGCTGACCTCTATCTCCGTCGCCTTCCGGGCGAAGCTGTTGGCCAGGATGGGAATAAAGGTGCTTCGTTCATGGCATTGGAGCATCGCATCAATAACGTGCCGGCTATAAGCGCGCAACATACAGCCATAATCATGCATTCTCACGCCGGTGGCCTTCTGCGCCACTTTGTTGACAATGCGGGAGGCCATCTTCCGGAAAAGCGTATCATGTCTTGGAACCCGCACCGTTCCGACAACATCGAAACCTTCCTCCATAGTACGGACCAATTTCAAAACTTCCTCGGGCGGATTCTGCAAGTCAGCGTCGAGGGTAATGACCATATTGCCTCTTGATTCGGCGAATCCGGCCATGACGGCTGCGTGCTGGCCATAATTGCGGTTTAACAGAATTCCCAGGACCTTTCCTTCATTCTGATCGACGGCCTCGGTAATGACTTTTGATGAACCATCGGAGCTGCCGTCATCCACAAGAATGATTTCAAAGGATTTCCCCATTTCATTACAGGTTTTCAGACAGCGACCGACGAGTTCTCCAAGGTTCTTCTCTTCATTAAAGACCGGAATAACAAGTGAAACCGACAGAATATCTTCCGCCTTCTTCGATATGTCGCTTTCCGGAGCCGGTTCGCGACCATCTTTCTTCTGCGCGACCGTTTCAACAATCCCAACCGAGTTCCTGCCGAACCGGGATCGTTGAGAAGCCGTCCTGGGGTGAACCATACCTACTTCCGCTTGTTTTGGATTATCCATGCTTCGTATTTTTTCTTTTTTTCCCATGGATAGATTTTCTCCTTTAAGGTTGACTCCTTATGCACCCATTCCGGAAGGGCATCCAGCAATTCCTTCTTGTCATCTCCATGTGATATTAAAATCCTGGTTTTGGCCTCTGAGTTTAGGAATTCATTCAACTGTTCACCGTTGCTAACTATTTGTACCGGCTCCGGCAGATCTAAATAGAACAGCATTTCACTAAAACCACGGCTAAACTCAGGAAAAAGACCGACATCATAAGACTCAAATTTTGCGATTCTGGTTTTCAACTCCGTACCAAAAGGTTTTGTGGACCGGTACTGATCAATAATCTTCTCCTGCCAGTCCAGATAACCGCCCATGATTATAACAGATATGACGATTAATGGCGCCAACTTTTTCTCCGAACCGGTTAAACGGCTCAGTAAACCGGGGCGAATGCGTTGCAGAACCAAGGGCACCAGGGCCAGAAAACCCAGAAATACTGTGGCAAATATCAGCTCCTTAGGCGGCTCAAAACCGGTTTGGGTCTCAACCGCCGGCCAAATCGCCGGACTCAGAATCTCAATCGCAGCAACAATTACCAGCGGAACCGTCTGAATACCCACCACCTGACGATGGCATTTCTCCTTCTGCTCCCAGTCGAAATAAAGCGATGACATAAGAGCACAAAAAGGAAGCAAGGGGAGAATATAGTACGACCTGCGTGAGCCTGACATGGTAAAGAACACAAAAATAAGTGTCGCCGAGATCGTCAGCCATTTGCTCGGCCAGTCGAGATTTTTAAAATGGGCATAAGCCGCCCAAAAGGCCGCCATGAGTAATGGAATCCAGGGGAAGAACAACTGGGGCAAATAGTGGAAATAGACATAAAAAGGCTCTTTATGATCGAACGGCTGAAAGTAGCGTATGATATTTTCCCTGAAAGCCAGGCCCAGGCCGCTTGATTCATATCCGGACCTTGTCACTTCCGCGTACACAAGAGGCCCTAAATAAAGCGATAAACCCGCAGCCAGCGCAAGAAAATGAGAAACGGACACATAAGACTTCCAGCGTTTTTCCCTGAATAAATCGGGCAATACGGCAAGAATAGGCACCACTATCGCTGTCAATCCTTTCGTTTGGGCCCCGATAAAACATATCGCGTAAAAGACGAAATAACTTATAAAGCCGGGCTTCTCACGCCGGGCCCAGTACCAGGCGACCGCCAGAATAATAGCGGTCATGTTCTCCATATCCGCCGTACCCGCTCTTGACCAGAATATAAAGCCGTACGTGCTTAGAAGAATCCAGCCGGCGGTCCTTGCACGCTGGTCCGACCAGAGCCTTCGCCCCAGATTCATTGTTGCCCACAAACCCAGCAGACCCGCGATGGCGCTCGGCAGTCTTATAGTCCACTCATCGAGCCGGCCGGTAACGGCGGCAACAAATGCAATAAACCAGTAACTCAGCAGGGGCTTATCGAAGTACGGCTTGCCGTTAATACAGGGATGGAAATAGTCTCCCGTAAGTAGCATCTCCCTTACAATCTCGGCCCATCTGTCTTCGGCGCCCCAAAGCCCTCTTGTGCCGAGGTACCAAAACAAGACAAAGACCGCTACGGACCAGAAAATGATAGCTGGAATGTTATCGCGAATACTCTTCATATTTATAGGTACCTTAAGTCGTATTCGTAGGGTGTGCAAATTCCGTTTTTGCACACGCGGAAGAGGAATGGGCGCGTGTGCAACAAGTTGCACACCCTACGTCTGCTATCCAGGATTACTTTGACTTTCGTAAGACACTCTTTATTGCGTTTACCACGTCATTGATATCATCCGGCGTCATATCAGGAAAAAGCGGAAGCGAACAAATCCTGTCCGAATTCCACTCCGTGTTCGGCAGCATTCCTCGACGCATACCCATCGACTCTCTATAATATTTTTGAAGGTGCACGGCACGGAAGTGAAGTCCCGTTCCAATGTTCCTTTGCTTAAGCTCCAGCATAAAATCATCTCTGCTTAGCCCCGCTCTGTCCGTATCCAGCCGCACAACGAAGAGATGCCATGTGTGCTTAAGCGGGTACGGTGGATTGCCAAGCGGTATAATTTCATCGATTTGAGCCAGACGCTCACGGTATATACCGGCCAGTTTTGTCCGCCTGCTGTTGAATTCCTCCACGCGGGCCAGTTGCGTTATCCCCAAAGCAGCAGATATGTCCATCATATTGTATTTGTAACCCGGCTCCAGCACCTCGGCCTGCGGCGACCTGCCCTGCATGTTACGGTCATAAGCATCCACCCCAAGGCCGTGAAACTTCAGCCGCCTTATACAATCCACCAATTCGAGATCGTCCGAGCAAAACATGCCGCCTTCGCCGGTGGTAATGTTTTTAATAGGATGAAAAGAAAAAATTGATGTCCCCCTGCAACCAATGCGTTCGCCCTTGAATTCTGTGCCCAGAGCATGAGCGGCATCCTCGACGAGAAAGATATTTTTGCCTTCAGCAAGTTTCCGAATCGGCTCGATATCCACAGGCGCCCCGGCAAAGTGCACGGGGACGATCAGCTTCGTAGAGTCCGTTAGAGATGCTTTTATAGACTCCGGCGAAACCAGCAGTGTGTCACGATCCACATCGACAAAGACAGGAGTAGCGCCGGCAAGAACAATCAAATTTACGGTAGATACCCACGTCATCGACGGCGTTATGACTTCATCTCCGGGACCGATTCCCAATGCTTCGAGTACCAGGTGCATTCCAGCGGTCGCTGAGGATAGTGCCACTGCACCGCCGCATCCGGTATAGTCACAAAATGCCTGTTCAAACTCGGCCGTCTTCGGGCCTGTCGTCAGCCAGCCGGATCGAAGAACTTCCACAACTCCGGCAATATCCTTTTCATTGATGGAAGGCCGGGAAAAAGGCAAGAATTCATTTCGCTTAATTCGCATCCTAAGTTTTCGTCTCAGTCTGTATATTATCTTGATTAATCAGCCATACTCTATATTTCCGGTCAGGAGATTCCCATTTGTAGCAGGTTTCTTCGTATGCCGGCTGCGTGGGCAACATAGATGCAATCACCTCGGTAATATACTGGTTCCGGGAAATTATAACACCAGGTTTGTTGTTGTCGAGAAATATCCTCATAGTGTTTTCATCGTGCTGTGCCCATGGAATTGCTTGCAGTCGTTTGGAGATAGATTTCTTGTTGGCAAGACTCGCACAGACCATACGTCCCCTGCTCCATACATTCCAATGCTCTGTCAATATCTTAGAGCGTGTAACAAAATGAGAACCAATTCATCAATTGTCATCCTGAGCGCGTCTAAGGGACAAGCTATCTCATGGGGTGAACTATTTACTATTTTTTCACGGATTTTCAATCAAAAGCGATGGTAGCTGAAAACTAAAATCGGAAATTTGAAAATTTTTTTTATTCTATTCCACACAAGCACTTACAGCAACAATCCCACCTACAAATTTGTAGATTTTCGCATCAAACGCGCAGGTAGCTCCAATTATGGGGGGCCGTTTTTTTGCCCTCGGCAAAAAACAATTGAGAATTGAAAATTGAGAATGGAGAATTCAAGGCAAAGGACAAGACAGACAATTCTTAATTCAACATTCTAAATTCCGACTTTTCTGCGGGGGTGGTTGTTATTAAGCTCAATTTTTCCATCACGATTCCGGACAGGCTGGCGGGGCTTTTCGTGGCCCTGTTATTGTTGTACCGCCTGGCGCGCTACGGCTACGCCTTCCGGCGGATAAAGCTTACTCAGGGAAAATACGCCATCGTCGATCCGGAAGATTTCGAGCGATTAAATAAGCACAAATGGTATGCCGCCAAGGATTCAAGGACCTTCTACGCCACCCGAAAAAAACGCATCGGCAAAAAATTTGTTTCTCTCGGAATGCACCGGCAAATATTAAACCCGCCGGCCCATCTCATGGTTGACCATATTAATCATAACGGCCTGGATAATCGAAAAGCCAACCTCCGGCTGGCAACATGCGCCCAGAACACCTACAGCAGGAGGCAGTTTAGAAAGAATAAATCATCAAAATATACGGGAGTCAGTTGGAAGGAATGGACAAAAAAATGGGCTGTCATTATATGCTATAAAAGAAAGAACATAATCATCGGATATTTCGATGATGAAATCCAGGCCGCAAAGGCGTACGATAAAGCAGCAAAAAAATATCATGGGGAATTCGCGTCCTTGAACTTCCCGGATTAACTGCCACTGAGAAATAATCATTTATATGAGCCACAGAGGACTCCGAGTACTCAGAGAAGTAATAGTAAGCTTGTGCCCGCAAAGGTGGGTGTAGTCAATTTATGGCTTAGCTATTTATGGCTCGGCCATGAAAAAGGCTGTCCCTTTATTTTTCTCGGAATCAGCAAAATTTTTTATTGAACCCATGTTACACGGGTTTATAATCTGTGTATGGCACGATCGTCTACAACATATCAGCCAAAATGGCGAAGCGGACAGACAACCGTTATTCGAGTTCCAGAGAAATTTGCAGGCAAAGTCTTGGATTATGCTAAGAAACTTGACGGCCATTTTGATCCACCATCTCAGCCGTCGTTGTTTGACGAGGATATCGCCACTTCGAAACTAAGACGTTCCAAAGTGGTAAACGTTGCTTCGGTTCCTTTACGTAGTCCTTTCAGGTATCCCGGTGGGAAAACTTGGCTGGTTCCCTATGTTCGACAGTGGCTCAGTAGTCTG
>JAFGPJ010000328.1 GCA_016936275.1 Sedimentisphaerales bacterium | reverse complement strand
CCGCTGATGAAAGCCCCGCGCATCGCTATCATGCCTGGTTTAATGACATTATTGAGATGGAACATCTCCTTTCCTTCGGTCTTGTCGAAGACAGAATGCAGACGCCCACCCAGCTCCGGCAGGCAGGTGATTTTCAGGTATTCATTCTCGAGAAACAAGGCCTTGTAAGTCCGGTCCTTTTTGGTTCTGTAAAGATGGTCCTGCATAGGATACGGATAGACGATAGAGCCTTTGACCGTCGTCGAGAATTTCACAGCGCCTTCGAGTGCCCAGAGCTTGGGATTCACATCTTCCTGCCATCCGTAAGTGGGAATCGTTATGGTACCTTCCCAGGCTTTGACACCTGCATAACTTCGGCTCGAAAGAAGCAGACCATTAAAAAGCAAAACCAAACAAAAACATTTCAGAAGACTTTTCATAATATTCACCTCACATTCTTTTTGTTAGTCTGTTTTTATGCTGATAATTTTAATATCCCTGTCACGGTCTTTGGAGACTGCTACAACCCTTCCTGTCCTGTCGGCAGCCACACTTTGACCGCCGTATGTCCTGCCCTTCCAGGGACCATTTGTTATTTCGCCTACGAGATTTGTCCCTATGACAAATGCTCCGGTTTTCTTTGCTGTGTTTGTCACGACCTTTTCAATTTCTTTGCCGTGGCCGGGCCATTCGTTTTCGGCAGCAGCATATCCGTAAGGAATTAGAAGTAAATCAGGCTTAAGCACCGCCATACGTTTAAGAATTCTGCTGTCATGCGTGTCGGCACAGATTAACAGACCAATCTTGCCGAATTCGGTTTCGACTGCATCGATGTTCTTGCCGGCAGTATAAGGCGGGCCCATTAACTCTGTTAGCAGATTAATCTTGCGATGCTTTAGCAGAATATTTCCCTTGTTGTCGATCAAAACCGCCGAATCATATAAGCGACGGCCTTCCTTCTCCGCCAGGCCGATACAAATATAGAGGTCATAATCTTTGGCAAGCTTACAAAGTTTATCCGAATCTTCCCCCGGAATAGGGCACGCCCTTTTATGGGCAATGGGATTTACCCAGCCAAGTAATGCGGTTTCGGGAAAGCAGGCAATGTCCGCCCGGCTATCTTTCGCATCGCGAATTGCGTTTTCAATTCTGACAAAATTGCCCCGGCGGTCGCCATCCAGGCAAAATATCTGGCATATCGCAGCTTTAGCAGTCTTCATTCGTATCGAATCCCTTATTTAATAAGGACAATTATAGGATTTGTTGTCCTTGAGACAATGATTTTAGCAATATAATCTGATCAGAATGCCCGAATTGACAACTAAGAGTGATAGCCAAGGATTGAGAGAGCAAAGAAATATTAAAAACACGCCGGATTTAATGAATACTCCCCAGCCGGTACTCACTAACCTGTAAGTTTTAATTTTCTGTAAACGGCATGTTTTTATCCTGGCGGTTTTTCCATATTTTCCACAGCTTCTTAAATATCTCAGGATTCGTCAGGCCCTGCTTCTGCTGCAACGCCGGCCCGGACTTTAACGAAAAGTCACCATTTTCGGCATCTGTAAAAGCAGGATCGGCAACTACCGAATCTGCTGTTTTTTCCATGTTTTCAGCATCGACCTTGTTGCGCCAGAATGTATTTTTATACACACGATTGCCATTACCGCCGCTTTCCTTAAATAGAATCCAACCCCGCTCATTACCCTGGAAAATATTGTCGCGTATCGAAATACTGCATGAATCACGGAATCCGATGCCGGCATAACCCGAATCAGCAATAATATTATTTTCAACTTTGACATTCGTTCGAGCAAATCCGCTGATACCGGTTCCGTTGCCGATTATGACATTGTTAGCTATTGTTCCGCGAGCGCTTTTATTGCCGAGATAGACTCCCCTGTTGGCATTGTTTATTATAAGGTTATCGGTCATATTCAAAGTTCCGCCGGTGCTGCGCACAGCGTGAAACCTCGAGCCAGTGACAACGTTGCCCTTAATCTCGGCCGTTGCACCGGCATACAGCGATATCCCCTGATGTCCCGAGTCCATAATTAGGCTGTTCCGCATACTTCCTTTTGTGCCCTGCCCGAAGCAGACTGTATATTCGAATCCTTTGAATCTGCACGTATCAATATTCAATTCCGAAAAGCCCATGGAGTTTATCGCTACCGGGCATCGTTTGAAATCCCCAAGAGGCTCAAAGCAGCAATTCTTAACTTCCACGACAGTGTCCTTAACCGCGACGGCAAAAGGCTGCTCGATCCTATCACTGGTTGCCAACTGCCATTTTATGGTTACTCCCTCGATTAAGACTTTACCTTTCCCCTTAGAATCAATAGAAACAGCAGGCTGATTTGAAGTTATTTCTAAAATACATTCATTTCTGGATTCGCCTTTAAGTGTTAAAGGTTTTGTTATGGTAACCGGCTCGGCATAAACACCTTTTGGTATCATTACCGTCTGGCCGGCGGTCGCGGAATCAATTTGTTGCTGTAAAAGACTTTTCACAGCAGACGTTTCTTTTGCCGCTTCTATAACGGCGGGTGGCTGGCTCGTGCCTTGATTTTGAGACTCGGCCTGCTGCCATGCTATAATAAATTCATACCATTGTGCCGCATTAAAACGGTTATCATCCAGCAGAATAGAAAGCGTATAATCGTTCGACTGCTGCGGCAATTCTGCCATGGAGACAGACCCCCTTGCCTTGATTTTTTTCAAAACGATCTGGTTGTTTGGCTGCCGAAACGGGATGGCCTGCTCTAGCCGGTACGGTTTCGAAACTTTTTCCTGCCACTCAGGTTTCCAGGCAGTCCCGTTGATGTACGTAGGCTCATCGTGTTTGATATTACCTGCCCTGTCCCACCATTTACCCGGCAGATCCCAGGCAAGGTGTTCGTACCAGAGTTCTACGCCCTTAATCTTGATCATATCCCTGCCGTCGATAAATGCCCTGATATGCAAGCCGTCCTTAACCTCGGCCGTTGTGATTTCCGGAACTGTTCTCACAGTCGGGGTAGAATTTTGCGGCGGTGTCTTCCATTGCCGGTAATCACGTGCCCGGCCATCGGGAATAATAGCAGCCTCCTCCGGCTGGAGCGGCCAGGGGCTATTAACCTCAATTGGTTCAGCAACACCTATTCCCAGCCCTCTGGCAGGTGAATCCGCCGTCATTGAAAAACCATTACCTGAGGCGTTCATAAACATCGGATCCATTTCTATATTACCTGCCGGTTTTTCGAGCGAAATTTCCTCCATTGTGTTGGTTTTGGCAAGTCGCCGGACTGCCTTATGCCCATTTTTCCAGAACATGTTATTTTGAAGATTGACGAAGCCTTCGGATTTTGCAAAAGCTGAGTCGTCGCCTATGTCGCCGAATACGATAGCATCGGATTCGGAGAAGAAGATGTTCTTTTGAACAACAGGTTCGGACGCTCCGAGAATCGACAAACCTGTTTCTTTGTTAGCCGCAAAGATATTGCCTTCGATTGTATCGTGGTTCTGAAACCAGCACGACATACCACCCATTTCGTTTGCATAAAACAGATTCTGTCTGACTACAGCGGAGGTTTTTCCTGATGCGTAAATCCCACAGCGGGCATTTCCGAAAATCCGGTTTCCAATAATCGCCGGCGAGCAATCGTCATAACGGACGCCGTGCCACGCCGCGCCGGATATACGGCAACACTCCAGTCTCGTTGAATCTTTGCACCCACGAATGCGAATACCAGCGTAATGACAATTGCGCAGCTCGCTGTCAAGCAATCGCAGGCCGGAACTTTTGCCCTGCCTTCCGTCGACTACAATTCCGGTACTCCAAACCGCTGCTACCAAACTATCTCCAATCTCTATGTCCGATCCGTTAAGGATATGGATGCCATCCCCGGGAGTCCCGATGACCACACATTTTGAAACGGACGCTTTGGCATTGCTGAACTCAACAATGGGCACCGATATAGAACGCCCCTCCAAACGTCTTCCCGGTGAGGTAAATTTCAAGTCACGAATTACAACACCTTCGGCATCGCTCACGAGTAAAGTCGGTTTGCCGTATTTCTCTTTGAACTCCGCAGCGAACTTCGAGGCTATCTGTTTGCGCTGCTCGTCAGTTTTAGCTTCCTGCATTCGGGCATTAAGTTTACGCGTTACTTCTTCGAACACATCCGCCCCGGCACTTGCCGTCATAATTGTGGTTTTGTCCCAGCCTGAACCTTCGAGCCTGACGGGCTTATTTATTTTCAAATGTTCTTCGTAAACCCCGGGCCCAATCCTAATAACCGCTCCTTCATCGGCGGCATCAATCGCCTGCTGAATCGAGCTGTATTTCGCACTGCCATCCGCAGCCACGGTAAGCACCCCGGCACTTTTAGCTCTCGCCATCGGCAGAACACAAGCCGACATAAGAGCAACAATAATGAAAATCGTTGCTATACGTATGCCGCGATATCTCCAGGTCTTCTTTTCAAGCCACTTAAGCCGAACCAGCAGACGGCTGGAATCTTCCGTCATACCCAACAATCCGAGCCCAGACTCAACATGTCCGGCCAGATACCGCTGAGTGACTTCGAGGATTGTCTCACGATAATCCGCTGTCTTTTCCCTTAAAATTCTCGCTACCGTGGCATCACAACAAAGCTCTCTTATATGCTGAAGCCGGCGCCGAATCAGCCAGAGCAACGGATTGAACCAATAGACAATCTGCAGCAGCATGTAAAACGTATTGACCAGCAGGTCTCCACGTTTAATGTGAGCAAGTTCGTGAAGTAAAATATGCTCTATACACTTTTGAGGCAAACTATGGATGGACCTGTCAGGCAGCACGAGTACAGGTCTGAATACACCGAACACCGCCGGAGACGAAATACTTTCCGATAAAGCAATCCCGGGAAGCTTCCTGAGGCCAAGCTTATCCGCCGTCTGTGTCAGTAAAGGGCCAAACCACTGTGGCAAATCCGCACTGGTGAACTTGCCGGCATGAAACTTCCTAAGTTTTCGAAATCTAACCACCACCCACGAAAACAACGCAACCATTACAATCAGCCAGACAGCCATCAAGTATGAGTGCCATTGTAATTTTACGCCGACATCCGGACGGGCAACAGCACTCGAATTTGTCTCCACATAAGATTCACTCGTCACATTTGTCATTACGGCCTCGGGTTCAACGATGGATTCGGAACCAGCATTTGCAAGATACACATTTTTTCCTGAACTTAGCCCGGCGGATGAAATTTCGGTTCGGTTATTTGTTGCTAAAGGTTGTGTTGCCAAACGGTCTGCCTTTATTCGAGCTTGTGATATGATGCTGGTGGATAGCGAAAACGTCGGAGGCAATATCAGCTTTATAAGTACCAGCAACCAAAGTGCATATCTCACCTGGGGCCAAACATATCTTCGCAAAAGAAGATCGATAACGCCAAGGAAGATTATCAAAGCACTCACCTGCCAGAACATTAGCCACATCCAGTTCCACCAAACTTCTGCGATATTATTCATTTGTGAAATCATTTTCGCTCTCCCTTATTTTTTCTTTTTCCCGAAAGTATTTCGATCAGCTCTTTACGCTGCCCGGCGGTTAAATTTTCGTCTTCCACTAAAAAATGCATCATAGGCCCGAAGGCCCCATCGAATGCGCGGTCCAGCACCATCCTCAGAGCAGTCCTGCGTGCCTGTCGGCGCGACAGCCGGGGTTCGTAAAGGCCCGTATTGCCCTTTTTACTTTTACTTACCGCCTTCTTTTCGACTAAACGATCCAGCATGGTTTTCACGGTCGTATAAGCCCAGTTCACGGAAGAAGGCAGCAGTTCGACAACATCTCGCGCCCTTGCCGGATGCTTGTCCCACAATGCATTCATGATTATCCACTCAGGTTCGGTCAGCTTCATAACGTTCTCTCCTTACTACAATTGTAACAGATTTTACTACGCCTGTAGCAATTGTCAACAAGAAAATAAAATATTTTTAAAATTTTTCAATCTCAGCAGAAAGGAGAAAACAGCACCAAAATCTCGGACTTTTATTTGGTACCGCTTAGGAAATATCCAAGAGCCAAAAAGGCATCCGTTAAGAGTACAGTTAAAACATTTGCTTTCAAGGCAGGCAGCAGTGCCTGGACATTGTCGTAATGCTTGAACGTTACTTTAACTGCCTTGTAAGCAAAAAGTATTGAAAGAAAGCCGATCATTGTCAATGGCGGCATTAATTTGAACACAATTCCGCCAATAATGCTTAGGTATGTAAGCAATACTAATCCGGCATACAATCGGCTTGCATTTTTAGGCCCCAGGGCAATCACAAGATGATACCTGCCGCCTTTCTTGTCCGCTTCTATGTCGGGGAACTCATTCAAGAAAAGTAAATTGGCTGTCAAAAATCCCGGCGCCAGGGAAACCACGAAAGCCTCGATGCTGTATCTGCCGGTTTGAACAAAATACGTCCCCAAAACCGGCAGCATTCCCAATCCAAGGCCGGCCCACAATTCGCTTACCAGCCATTTTGCTAAATGAGATGTGTAAAAATAAATCACCGGGCCGCCGAGAAGGATCAAAGGCAGTAGTTTCCAGCCGGAAATAAAAGTCAGGTAAATACCAATTGCCAAGGCCGCAAACAGACAGCCCACACCATACACATATACTCCCTGCGGCTTTAGAAGGCCAGCAGGAAGAATTCCGCTTCCTCCGGAAAACGGCGTTCGGTTGGTTTCCAAATCGATGCCGCTTTTATAATCGAAATAATCATTCAGAATATTGACGCTGGAATGGGCCAATACCAGACCGAGCATTGTCAGGACAAATTTAAGCAGGTCAAAATAACCTTCGTGCCAGGCAATTGCTGTACCCAAAAGAACCAGAACAACCGACAGCAAAAGAAACTGGGGCCTTGTCTCCAAAAACCATACTTTAAGCTTCATTCATAACTCCTATAGACTAATCTCGAAGCATTATCTATATTGTGAGAATTATGTCACGATTTTTTTATCCAACATACATATGTATGTGTTCATAGCTATTTATTTTCTTACAAACCGGATTTGACTTACCTGTTTTCTTCAACTTCTCAGATGGTTATAATGCAAAAACGAATTAAAAAAACACAAATAGGAACATAGCTTAAGGATGATTAAATAATGTTTGATTTTAATGTCCCTTCAAAAGAAAGTTTGAGCAAATTGGCAAGCCATCATATCAGGATTCTGAATATTTTCATTCTTGCTATGATCATCTGGTTGTTTATAAGCCCGGCCAAAGCCGCTTCTTCATCGAACAGCGATTCACTCAAGCCGCTTAATCGATTTCCCCGTATGGTACAGGAATATTTCGTGAAATCTGTACGTCAAATCGAGAATAAATCGAATGAAAGGCGGGCCGGTCTTTTAACAAAGGCCGATGCCGAAGCTTATGTTCGTGATGTCCGCGAAAAGATACAGCAGAGCTTCGGGCCATGGCCTGAAAAGACGCCGCTCAAGCCGCGTATCACCGGCGTCGCCGAGCGGGATGCGTACAAAATAGAAAACATAATCTTCGAGAGCCGGCCCGGCTTTCTCGTCACGGCAAACCTTTATATCCCCAAAGGGCGGGATTTTCCGCTGCCGGGCGTTGTCGGAACGTGCGGCCACTCAGCAACCGGAAAGGCGATAGACCTGTACCAATCCTTCGCTCAGGGACTCGCCCGGCAGGGATATGTCGTTTTGATTTACGATCCGATTAGCCAGGGCGAACGGCTCCAGTACCCTGATGAAAACCTGAAATCGAAAATCGGCGTCGGTGTCGGTGAGCACTTGTACGCCGGCAACCAGCAATTTTTGGTAGGCGAGTTCATCGGTTCCTGGCGGGCCTGGGACGGCATACGCGCCCTGGATTATCTGCTGAGCATAGAAGAGGTCGACCCGAAGCATATCGGAGTAACGGGCAACTCGGGCGGCGGCACAATGACCACATGGCTGTGTGGCGTCGAACGCCGCTGGACGATGGCGGCACCGAGCTGCTTTATCACAACATTCCGCCGGAATACGGAAAACGAGCTTCCCGCCGACACCGAGCAGTGCCCGCCAAATGCGTTAGCCTTAGGACTCGACCATTCCGATTTTCTTGGCGCCATGGCACCCAGGCCGGTCATCATTCTCGCAAAAGAGGGCGACTACTTCGACGCCCGCGGCGCAGAAGAAGCATATCAGCGGCTCGGCCATTTGTACGGACTCATGGGAGCCAAAGAGAACATCGGACTATTCATCGGCCCGGGCTATCACGGCTATTCCCAGGAAAACCGCGAAGCCATGTATAAATGGTTCAATCATGCTACAGGCATCTCCGATATGCAAAAAGAGCCTGAGCTGGTCATCGAAAAAGACGAAACGCTCTACTGCGCTCCGCGCGGGCAAGTCTGCGAACTGAATTCACGCCCCATCTATTCATTCACAAAAGAGCTGTCCCAGCAACTGGCAAAAGAGCGGCGAAAAAATATTCCCGCTCCCATGCTCAAACGTAGAATTGCAAAGGTGCTGGGATTCCAAGGACCGACAGCTTTTCAGAACCAGGAACTGTCCGAATACCGAATACTCCGCAACTGGCGTTCTCGCCGATATCCGAAACCGAACTGGACAACTTACCTTGTCGAGACCGAGCCGGGAATTCTCGCTGTCGTGTACCGACTTTCGGATGAACGTTTATACTCCCGTCCGCCAAAAGGGCAAAAGCGAGCAATCCTTTATATATCACACCAGTCCAGCGACGCCGAATTACGCTCCGAACCACTTATCAAAGAGCTAATCGAAGCCGAGCCTGACGCCGCCTTCTATACGTGCGATGTGCGGGGCATTGGAGAATCTCAGCCGGATACGTGCAATGAGAATTCGTATCTCGGCGCCTATGGCAGCGATTATTTCTACGCAATCCATTCGATTATGCTCGGCAAGCCTTATCCGGGCCAAAGGACCCTCGATATTCTCCGTGTTATAGACTGGCTTAAAAGCAGCGGCCACGAGGAGGTGCACCTGGCCGCTAAAGGCTGGGGAGCCGTGCCGGCTACTTTCGCCGCCGTCCTGTCGGACCAGGTCAAACAAGTTACGCTGAAAAACGCCCTGACCAGCTATTCCGATATCGCCGAATCGGAAACCTATTCATGGCCGCTCTCGGCTCTCGTGCCAGACATCCTGAGATTCTTCGACCTGCCCGACTGCTATAGAATTCTCGAAAGCAAAAATCTAAAACAAATTGATCCCCGTGGGCCGGATGGTCCAAAGGGCATAAATTGAGAATTGTTCTGGTCCTGAGATTTATTGCCTACTGCATTACGTCAGCTACCGGCAAGCGGCTCTCGGTCGCTGTCGTTCACGAAGACCCTGCCGTCGCTGGCTATACGAACTTGGTCACCTTTCTCGAATTCGCTGAACCGCGACTCGTTGACCGTCAGCTCGCGCCCGACGATGCTGCATTTAACCTGTTTGCCTTGAAAGCTGATCTCGTCGAAGTCCTTTGAAAAACTTCCCTTGCCCTGTGGAAATGTATATGTCACGTTATGAAATACGGTTGCGACCATGTCATCTCCTTCGCTGCTGAAGGTTCGGCTCGGCAAGTCGGAGCGAAAAATCAGACGCTTTGATGTGCGATACGTGCCGTCTTCCTGCCTGATACGGGTCGTGACTTGCGCGCAGCCGACAATGAGCAAGCCGAGCATTAGAAATGCTGGGACCATCATTCGCTTCTCGTTCATAATCATGCACCTTTCATTAGATTGCTCAATATTCAGTAATTTAAACCGAAACATTTATACCGGGTAGATGTTACCATCTTGTTACGACTTTGTCCT
>JAFGPJ010000327.1 GCA_016936275.1 Sedimentisphaerales bacterium | reverse complement strand
TGTTGTATTGTAATGCCGTAAGGATTATATTCAGGTGCGTTCGTTTCGACCGGGGCGGGATATGCTTTATAACTTTATCAGAAAATAGAATCAGTGCCGTGCTGTCAGACTGGCTCAGCATAAGATAGCTCAAGGCTGCGGCAAGATACGAACCATAATCCATCTTGCTGACCTTACCATTACCAGCAAAAGACATGCTCTTGCTGCTGTCCAAAAGGATATAAGCCGTCGTATTTGTTTCCTGCTGGAATTGCTTTATATACAGCTTGTCGCTGCGGCCGAAAACTTTCCAATCGACGAATTTAAGCTCGTCGCCGGCATGGTATTCCCGATGGTCGCTGTACTCGACGCTGAAACCATGGAACGGACTCGGATGCAGCCCGGCAAAAAAACCCTCCACCGCACACCGGGCGACCAAATCCATATTGCCCAGCTTGCTCATAAATCTCGGATCGAGATATTTGCGGTTTTGTCTCACTGTCCTGCCCCATCAAACTGCTGCTGTCTTTATCAACTATTATTTTGGTGGCGAGACATTTTCAATAAGGTCATCAAGAATACCTTCGACGCCGATGCCGTCCGCCTCGGCGTTAAAGTTAGGTATAACACGATGTCTTAGCACAAGTTTGCAAACCTCTTGCACATCTTCGAAGCCTGGTGTGACTCGCCCGTCGATCAGCGCTTTAGCTTTCGCTCCAAGTGTCATGAACTGCCCGGCCCTCGGACCGGCACCCCATTTGAGATACTTTTTAACCGTATTTGTTGCGTGTGGGCCGTCCGGCCGAGTCGCTCGGGCCAGTTTTATGCTATAGGCTATCACCATATCACTAACAGGCGCCATTCGAACAATCTCCTGAAACAATACCATATCATTCCGGCCAAGCACCTGCTGGGCGAATATCTTCTTTCGTGTCGTAGTCTGCTTAACGATCAGATGCTCTTCCTTGGCCGAAGGGTAATCGATGTAAATCATAAACATAAACCTGTCCAGGGCCGCTTCCGGTAGCGGATACGTCCCTTCTTGCTCGATCGGATTCTGGGTGGCCAGCACAAAGAACGGCTCATCGAGCTTAAATGTCCTGCCGGCGACAGTTACCTCGCGTTCCTGCATCGCTTGCAAGAGCGCGGCCTGTGTCTTGGGCGGCGTGCGGTTTATCTCATCTGCTAAAACCACGTTTGCAAAAATCGGCCCCTGCACAAACTCGTATTTTCGCTTTTTCGACTGCGGGTCCCGCTGGATAATATCGGCGCCGGTTATGTCGGAAGGCATCAAATCCGGCGTGAATTGAATGCGGTTAAACGATAGCTTCATCGCATCGGCTATCGAATGCACCATCATCGTCTTAGCCAGTCCCGGCACGCCCTGGACAATGCAATGCCCCCCGGCGAGCATACAGCAGAGCATTGAATCGATAACATCGTCCTGGCCGACGATTACTTTGTGAATCTGTTGCTTTAAGCTGGCATAGCCCTTATGCAGACGGTTCATCAATTCGCCTTCGTCAACACCGCCGCTCTTGTGGTTGTTTTTCGTTGTTTGCTCGGTAGTCTGTTCCATCTCAGCCCTTTCGGATTTAAGCCAACATCAAGGCGCACTCCAAGAACCGTCTGTTCTCCACTCTTATAGACGTCAGAAATTCAATCCTGTGACAGAAAATCTTAATTTTTTGAACAAACATTGTAGTCTTCGCATGCCGTATAATTTTATTTTATCAAAAAAAGTCAAAAATTACCAGAAAATGCTGATTTTGGGGGATTGCAAAAGCGGTAATTCTATTACACAAATATTACGGATCTTTTTCGGATTATACACTTTATGTTGATGGTATATATTCAGAGATTCGCATGCAAAAAATTTTGCTTACCCTAACATTCCCATCTTAGAAATATAAAGCAATATTATCCCACCGGCAAGCAGTGTTGAAATAATGGCAAGTTGCCTGTTATTATCGTAAATTATGCCAATGATACCGAATACCAAGGCGGCAGGAAACGAGAAAATTACCAGCAACCCTCCAAGAGTCGCAATAGGATTGCCTCAGCCAGGCTTGCATAGGAACATGACAATCAATGTAGCGCCAGCCGTAATCAACAGAGTGGCGGATATTTTCCCAAAACGCATCTTTTCCATGTTATTTCGATACTCTCAAATATCTTGTATAGCCTGAGCGACGGGTTACGCCGACACGGTCGAAGTAATCGAGTAGCGGGATTGCAAATTTCCTGGTCGTATTGAGTAAATACTTGAACTTGACGCTTTCGAGGCCGCCTTCTTTTTTGATATATTCTGTTAGTAATTTTTGGGCCCGCTCGGCAGCCTCACGGTGAAAAAAGAGGTCCTTGCCAACACGGACAAGCTGCTCCTGCTCAATTAATATATTGAGGATTTTTTGAATCTCTGTCGGGTCTAATTTTGTATGTTCAATAATTTCTTCATAATTAGGCGGATTGAACGGCCGAGTCTTAAAAAGCCATTCTATGCTATGCAGCATTTTATGCTCGTCGTCGCTGAAAGTCTCCTGATGTTCGGGTAGTGCCAGGCGATGTTTCCTCTCGACGAGTTTGCCCTGTGATATTAGCATCCCTATGAGACCATCGAAAACATCCTTTCTCAGCCGGGATGCTTCGAGCAACTGCTCGGCACTGATGCCGGGACTTTCGGGCTTGCTTCGATGAAAATCGCCTATAATGTCAAGCAGCTTTTGTTGAACATCCCGGCATGTTTCACGATGAATGTACAGCTTTGGGCTTAAATTCAGGACATTACCTTCTTCGGCAAGGCCGGCAAGAATTTCTTTCAGCGGTCCCGGCAGCGTCTTGGCTCGAACCGAAAGCTCGTTTTCGGAGGCAGCATAATCTTCGGCGGCCTTTACGCAATACTCGACGAAGTCCTTCTCTGAGATTACCGCTTTTGACCTTTCTTTTGCATCCTGCAGAATCCGCTCATCGTTTCTCTTTAGTTTTTTCTCCAGCGACTCGATTATCACCCCCCCGCCGATTGTCTGTACGGGTGAAAGACTCCGCAAGATGAACCGGTCGCGGGGGGCGGCAACAATTTGTTGTGGTCGATTCAACCGAACCTGAACGAGAGATTCCTGCCCTGCCGTAATGCCGTTGCCTTCCAGCAGAAATACAGTAGCAACAATTTCAGAAGTGCCGGTATGAAATTTTATATTAGCTCCATTTTTAAGAGGTGATTTAACATCAGGGAGAATCTTAAGGCTGCACAGGTACCACTGTCTGGGTGAGAAATAGTCGGCAACAGTGACAACACAGCCTCGTTCAATATCTTTGTAATCCCACTGAGGGACATTTATCGCCGCGCACTGGCCGACCATGGCGGAGTCGCTGTTTCTCTTGTAAACCTGTACGGCCTTAATTCGGCCCTTTGTCCCTTGCGGGAAAAGGACAACCTCATCGCCGATTTTAATCGTTCCGGCAACCGGAATGCCGGTCACTACCGTGCCGTAGCCTTTAACGGAAAAAGTCCGCTCGACCGGCAGCCGGAAAACGCCGTTAGCATTTTTTGGTTCAATGGTATCTACAAGCGTCTTTAATTCCTCGTAGAAAAGGCCAAAACCTTCGCCGGTTATATTTGAAACAGGAAGAATCGGAGCATCCTGAAGAAATGTACCGGCAAGAAAATCCCGAATCTCCTCTGATACTTTTGTTATGCGTGCAGGCTCGACGACATCGACTTTAGTCAAAGCAACGATTCCATATTTAACGCCGAGCAGCGTTAAAATATCAAAATGCTCTCGTGTTTGGGGCATAACGCCGTCATCAGCGGCAATTACAAAAATGACGCCGTCAATACCAGTTGCTCCGGCAACCATTGTCTTGATAAAATTTTCATGGCCGGGTACATCGACAAT
The DNA here is from genome assembly GCA_016936275.1 of Sedimentisphaerales bacterium. Classification (GTDB taxonomy): domain Bacteria; phylum Planctomycetota; class Phycisphaerae; order Sedimentisphaerales; family Anaerobacaceae; genus JAFGPJ01. Next base: position 142 of record JAFGPJ010000327.1, on the reverse strand, counting down.
GCCGACCTCCAGACCGGCAACCGTGCATGGCGCAAATCCGAGGTCGATAGACATCCCACGTTCCTTCTCGGCCTTGAGATGGTCTGTGTCACAGCCGGTCAGACACTTTATCAATGCCGTCTTGCCATGATCTATATGGCCG
>JAFGPJ010000326.1 GCA_016936275.1 Sedimentisphaerales bacterium | reverse complement strand
GCACATACTGCTGTGAATATCACTTTCTTCATTTTGTTGCTCCTTCCTGAAAACCAGGATTTAAAATAAATATAAGGTTACCGATTTTATGTATTGAAGTTATTGTTCTTCTATTGCTATATGGCATTGGTATTACATGTCGACTTAAACCTCATGAATTGGTTGATTTGGGCTGTCCCTATTTTCTCCCAATAATTATACACATTGTCGGTAAGATGCAGAATAGGCGGCCACTGCCCGAATAGCTTCTTCAGTAGATCGGGTACAATTGACAAAAGAAAGACGGCAAAGACTAGCTGGGACTCTAAAGACATCATTTAGCAGCGCATGTATGAAAGACTGTGTCGCAAATCTAGAGCCTGCAAAATCGAGCACAACAAGCTCGCCATTCATTACTGCTGGCAGTAGCTTATTCTTTCTGACATTAGCTGCAACTTCAACATCCTCGTTGAAATCACCAACAGAAATTATTTGTAATCCGTCCAATTCTGGTATCTCAACTAAAAAGTCGAGTCCGGATGGACCAGAACATTTTTGGGCCTCAGTTGCAAGTGACCGACAGACCTCAAGTAATCCCCCAAAATCAACAACACCCGTGGCTGGCAAATCCATAGTTACTGAGGTGCCCTGCCAATTATTGATCTGGCGATAGATACGTTGATTCCCTGAAGCTTCATTATCTGTCACACCAATCAAAGCTCGGTTAGAAGCTATCCAAAATGATCCACCTGACCGCCAACATATCTCTTTCGTGAAAAACAAACCAAGACCGGCGTTTTCTGAAGCTGAATACATGCCATGACGAAATGCCCCAGAAACATGAGGTAACAAAGCTAACTTCAGACCCTCTAGATCATTTTTAAGTTCTGGATATGTTGTCATAAGACTAGAAAGAATTCCACATCCACAGTCACTTATAGATATTTGAATAGCTCCTCTATCTGGGAAAAACTGGGCAATAGCTACTCCTCCAATAGCAGAATTAGAGTGTTGAACAACATTTCGCCCAAGTTCGGCCATGCCATATCGCAAAGCATCCATTGTCTCATCGCCTGGTCCAGGCCCAAGTTGTCCAACACTGTGAACAAAGCGTGTTACATCTTGATGCGTTTTAATAACATGAAGACCTGTATTCTGTCGTGATTCATCCCAATCTTGAGTCGACTCACAGTTTTTAAGTACATAGTTAATCCCCATGCTATCAATATAGACATTCGACGGATTTGATCCGGATAGCTCAGCCCTTATTGGAATACCTAATTCACGGCCGATTTTCAATACATAGGCTGTGTATTGCGAAAGGCTCCATGGTTCGATGAATCGATTGCCTGTAAAATCAATCACCAACTCATGTGCCCAATCGGGAAGTGTCGATCGCCATTCCCATGTCTGAAGGCGACTTCGCATATCTGCGCCACCTCCCGAAAGACCAGAGCTTGGAACTCGAATGACATATATATCTGGAAGGGACATCTAAATTATCCTCATTTATAACAACATCTTTAGAGCAATATACACATCTAACATTTTAATGGACGGTTTTCTTTCTATCCTTTCATATATTAATTGTAGCAGCTAATCAGAGCGAATTAAATGTCCTTTACTTTCTCTTCATATTTACGTCCACATTATATCAACCAAGGTTGCTCCTCAATATTAAACCTTTTCTCCAATCTCAGAACGAATACATTCGATTTTGATTTAATACAACGTATTTCACAGGCTTCAGCACACGAGATAGCTCAAACAGGTTAGATATCTATACGTATAGCGATTAACGATGGCAAAATGTTACCATCGGATTTTAAAAAAAGTGAAAAAAATGGAAAAAACGAGAATTCAGAAGCCAGAAGCCAGAATTCGAGGATCACTCACGACATACGATATGCGACATACGCAATACGAATAGTGGCCGCCGTGTCACGGAGATTTTCTTAGAATTTGACGAAAAATGCCCGCTTTTTTCGATTGCCGGTCGTAGAATAGATTAGTTGGTAGTTCGTAGTTCATAGTTCTTAGTGAAATTTGAGTTGATTAGTGAATTAAGTGAATTAGTTGTGGATTCCCGCCTTCGCGGGAATGACGAACAACAAATATTAGTGTTAAGCGGTGTAAATCTGCGTCCATCTGCGGTTTTTAGATCCTTCGACTCCGCTCAGGGCATGCTTATTGAGAATAAGCATGTTTGAAAAAACAAAGCCAATATTGAGGAGGCTACTATGCTTGTTCGGCAGTAGATTCGTCAGAAACCTTCCGGCGAATACTCGACTTGGGCAGGGTGAAGAAAAAAGTGCTTCCTTTGCCGGGCTCGGATTCGACCCAGACTATGCCGGCATTGAGCTCGACGATCTTTTGGACGATTGACAGGCCGATGCCGGTGCTGTCTTTTCGATTCTGCGACGTAAGTGTCTGGAATATCTTGAAGATTTTCTTATGATACTTCTCGTCGATTCCGGGGCCGTTATCGGCAACGCTGAATTTCCAAAAATCGTCCTGCTCGACACAGCCGACTTTGATTTGCCCTTCGGGCTTGTCCATGTACTTAACAGCGTTGCCCAACAGGTTCTGGAATACCTGCATGATTTGTGTTTTCTCACATATTAAAACGGGCAGTTCGTTCTCGATAGTTATATGGATATTTTCAGGCGGATCTACGCTGCTAATTACTTCTGATAAAACTGTATTTAAATTAACTGGCTTTTTATCCGGGCTGCTGTGCCCGAGCCTGGAATATTGCAGTATGTCGTCGATAAGAGCGTTCATTTGCTTAGTTTTTTCGACGAGCAGGCTGACTTGCTGTTTGCCTTGTTCATCGAACTTGTCGGCATAGTCTGTTGATATCCAGTTGGCAAGGGTGCCTATTCCCCGCAGCGGCGTTTTTAAGTCGTGGGCGGTTATATATGCGAATTCCTGAACCTCTTTGTTCGCCCGTCTCAGTTCCCAGACGGCTGATTCGAGGTCTTTGTTCAGCTTTTCCAGTTCCTGCTCGGCCAGGCGGCGCTCGGTAATATCTCGAAGAGTCACTTGTACCCATGTATTCTGACCTTTTTGCTTGATCAGGCGACCGTTAGCTTCCATGTGGATGCAACTTTTGTCCTTTCGTGTGATAACCAGGTCGAAAGGTTGACGCTCAGCACCAGTAAGGGTAAGAGCAAATTCTTTCAGGGCTTTTGGAATGGATTTTTTGTCCAGGATGCCTACCTTGCTGAAATGTTTGCCGATTAATTCTTGTGCATAGAATCCGCTGATGCGCTCGGCGGCCGGATTGAATGAGAGAAAATGACCGAACTTATCCAGTGAAATGACGGCATCCGGAGATTGTTGAACAAGGTCAGAGTATTTACGTTCACTTACCCGCAAATCCTCTTCGGTCTGCTTACGTTCCGTGATATCATTATAAACAGCTACTACTTCGCCGGTGGGCAACCTGTAAACCCGGTTCTCGCGCCAACTACGACGGCCGCTCTTATCCATATATAGAGCGTCCGGGAAGTATTTTGTCTTCCCAGTTTCCCAAACTCGTTTGAACACATCTAATAATCCGAATTCGTTTATGCCGGAAAATACTTCAGTAGCCCGTTTTCCTATAATATTTTCTCTGTTTACGTTTTCGATTTTCTCGGCGGTCTGGTTGAAGTCCCTTATAACGAAATCATTTCCGTTATCGATTGCCTGGTATACTGCTACACCACTACTCATATGTTCGAACAAATTTTTGTATTTTTCTTCGCTTTCGCGGAGTGCTTCCTCCATTCGCTTACGTTCTGTAATGTCCCTGCAGATCTCCAGCACTCCTGTCGGTTTCCCATCTTCGTCTCTTAACGCCACGTTGGCGATAGTATGGATATATCTTTTTTTGCCGTCTTTGCCTGTTATCTGGGATTCGTACTGGTGGATGTTGCCATCTTGAAATGCCTGGAGGGTAGGACATGGATAGGGTTCGCAGGGCTCATTTCTTTGATGGTATACTTCATAACACTTCCTGCCGACAATATCGTCACCGAATATTTTCCTGGCCACATCATTGGTCCAGATGATGTTCAAATCATTATCTATCACGGCAATATCATCAGCGATAGCCCGCAGCATGGCGTCGAGTTTTCCTTCGCTGATACGCAGTGCCGCCTCGGCCTGCTTGCGATGTTCGACCATTTGATTAAAAGCATTGGCCAATTGGCCGATTTCGTCGTTTCGTTTGATGTCAACATGAATGCCCATGTCCCCTTTACCGATTTTGTCCATGGCGATTTTGAGTTTTGAAAGGGGCTTGGAAATATGGTTGGAGATAAGAAGACCGGGTATAACAGCCAGTATAGTCAGCATCAATGAAGTGCTTAGCATGATGTTTCTTAATTGAACAACAGGGGCAAATAGCTCTGCTGTTCGGTACTCAATTGTTAAAATCCAGCCGAGACCTTCATAGTCATTATAACCTCGTGAGCGTGCGAAGGCTAATAATTCAGTTTTTCCTTCTTGCTGGTCCTCAGCTTTCTTTTGTAAGTATCCGTTGTCACCTGCTATTTCCTTAAAAAAATCACGGTTAGATATATCTTCGAGAAATTTAGACTCTCCTGATTCGTTAAAAATCGTCCTGCCGTTTCTGTCGAGCAGCTTAAACTTTGCGTTGTTGTATTTTATAGTTTCTTTTGTCTTCCTGATTATGTTGAGTGTTTCTTCGATGTTCAAAACAGCCTTTACTACTCCGTTAAAATTCCCCTCTTCGTCGTCGCTTCTAATGGCGATAACAGTGGAATGAATACCTGAACTTTCGTCGTATTCGACATCACTTACATACAAACCATCTTCCCTTGCGTTTTCCCACCATAGTTCGTCATCCTGCCTGTAATCGGAGGTTTTTTCTGTTAAAGCCGCATTTGCTCCGTATTTGTTTGTCACAGAGGCTTCGACGAACACATTATATCCGTATTTTTCCTTGTGGAATCTTATTTTTTCTCTGAGTTCCTCCGATAGCTTGTTATTTAATAATTCCCGCATTAATGGTGTTGTTGTCCCTTTCTCTGCTGAGATCCATTCGTTGTTTTGTTCATAGATATACTTCTGAAGGTTTTCCAGCTCTTCAAATTCCTGATTTGATTTTGCAATAGTCTCCTTTAATATTAAATCACTGCAAAAGCCTTGAAACTCTTTAATTATGTAATAAATATTTCTGTCAATCTTATCCATCGTTTCATCGGCCAGAGTTACGGAACTTTCTCCGATGGACTTTTGTAATGCTTTTTGGCTTACATTAATGCATATAATCCCTACGACTCCCACCAGGGATGCAATGCCAACAAATCCTAAAATCAGTTTTTGCCTTATTTTCATGCCAGACTACCTTTATCTTTAGAAGCCAGAAAGACCGGATTTTTTCCTTGTTCGTGTGTATCTATAATATTTTAATTCACAACTGCAGCGAGTTGCCGCTCCTCGTATAGAACTCCGTGCAGTGCCTCGCTTAGAGTTCTTACATCCTCCTGATGAGTAGCATTAGATTGCATCAGCAGAGGACATTTGCATATTGCTTTCCTGTCGGACGTCCGATTTTGGCACGGTAAAACAGAAAATGTTTTGTTTGTTTTCCGAATTTTCAGCCCATATCTGTCCGCCGTGCATCTCGATGAATTCTTTGGCTATCCGCAGGCCAAGAATGAGGTCTTCTTTGCCGGTATTGAACTGCTCTTTAATCAAATCAGGGCGATTTATAATTCTGTGTATCTCGTTACGTTCGAGAAGCTGACCTTCGTCCTGTATTTCCACTCTCAACTCGTCGTCGGTATCTTTGATTCGCAAGCTGATCTGAGCATTCTCGGGAGAAAGTTTTATCGCTCTACTGAGAAGGTTTATTAGCACCTGTGCCATTCTGTCATAGTCGGCGTTGATAATGAGTTCACGGTCAGGCACATCGTTTTTCAGGTTGATGTTCTTTTCATTGGCGAGCGGCATAAATGCCTCTACGGCTTGTGAGGCCAATGAGGTGAAGTTGAACATCTGTCTGTCCAGTTCCACCTTGTCGGCATCAATTTTTGAAATATCGGAATAGTCACTAACCACTCTTTTGGCCGTCTCGATGTTGCCTTCATCCAGCAGTCTTTGTAGTGTTTCCGTGACCAGCGCTGTCATGTCGTTTTGTAGCTGCATTTTATTCTTTAATTTCACGCTTTCGGTTCTAAGCTCGTCCTCGATGATAATCCGTTCGGTAATGTCGCGGGCCACACCGACAATAGCCACGTCACGTCCTTTTGTGTCCTTAATATTGGACCTCGAAAGGGAAACCGGAAAGACGCTGTTGTCTTTTCGTCGGTGATAAAATCCGACTTCCCAGCCGCTTCCGGAAGTTTTGGTTTGGAAAACGCTTCTTGTGTTCTGGCTTTGGTGTCTTCCAATCCAGAGCAGGTTGCCGTTTTGTCCGACAATTTCCTCCTCTTTATAGCCATAAGTTTTGCAGAATGCCTTGTTGACATAGACAATCTTGCCCTGCATATCCGTAATGTAGATGCTGTCATCGGTGCTCATCACGGCACCGGAGAGCAATTGGAGTTTCTTTTCGACCATGTTGTGCCTGACGGTGTTCTCCACGGTTATCGGAATGGCCTTAAGGTAATTCTGGTTGATGTCTTTAACCAGATAATCGTAGGCTCCCGCCTTCCAGGCTTTGACTGCCGTCTCTTCATCACCGGCCCCGGTGACAACAATCACAGGTGTGTTCTTTGCAGACTCCAGGATATCGAATGCCGTTCCGTCCCCGAGCGAGTGATCGGTAATGATGATATCGAACTGCCCGGTGTTCAATGTCTGCTTTGCCTGTGAAACAGAGCTGGATATCGTGCAATCGTATGGAATGTCGTTGCTCTCCACAAAGCGATTAAAGGCCATTTGATCGAGCTGGTCGTCTTCGATGAGCAGAATCTTGTATCTCGTATTTTCCATAATCTTAATCTCCATTCGAGGGCAGCTTGCTTAGAGTCCAGTACTGGTCGATAGCCCTGATAGTTTCCACGAATTTTTCATAATCAACTGATTTAACCATATAGCCGGCGGCACCGAGCTCAAAGCTTTCGGCCACGTCTCGGTCTGAGTTGGACGTCGTAAGTATTACGACAGGTATCTTTTTGAGTGCATTGTCTGCTTTTACGATTTTCAGAAATTCAGCACCATCCATCTTTGGCATATTCAAATCAAGCAGGATGATACTCGGTTTTGCAGCACTCTCATCTCTCAGATACTCGATTGCTTCCTCGCCGTCGCCTATCGAGACCAGTTGGTTTGCAACCTTAGAGTCTCTAAGAGCACGGTTCACCGTCATAACATCGACGTCATCATCTTCAATTAGCAATATTGGCTTCGAGTTTTGCATTATTTACCCCCGTTTCTTGTTTCGGCAGCGTAAAGAAGAAAGTGCTTCCTTTGCCGATTTCTGATTCCACCCATATATTGCCGCCGTACAATTCCACGATTTTCTTTGCGACTGTCAATCCGACACCTGTGCCTTCGAACTCTTCGCTAACCGACAACGCCTGGAACATTTTGAAGATTTTTTCGAAGTTCTTTTTTTCGATGCCGGGCCCGTTATCAGCGATGCTAAATTTCCAAAAACCGTCTTGTTCGACACAGCCGACTTTTATCTGGCCTTTTGGCTTGTCCATATATTTTATTGCGTTGCTCAGCAGGTTCTGGAACAGTTGCATGAAGTGGGTTTCTGCACATTTGATAACAGGCATATTGTCTTCTATTGTAATCGATATGTTTTCCGGCGGAACAAGCATATCAATCACTTCCGGAATAAAATCATCGAGCTTTACCTGAACGATTTGTTCTTCTGTGCGACCGGCCCTCGAATATTGAAGTACACCCTCGATCAGATTGTACATCCGCTCGACCCGATCCAGCAACAGGTGCATTTGCTCATTGGCCTGCTCTCCAAGTTTGTCCGAGCAGTCGTCTAATATCCAGGTGGCAAGGCTTTTAATGCCACGCAGAGGGGCCTTTAAATCGTGCGAAACGATGGATACGAAATCCTTAAGCTCCTTATTAATATTTTCTACTTTTTCGAGCAGTTTGGTTTGCTGTTCTGTTCGCTCTTTGACCATCTGCTCTAATTGACTCATTTTCAAAGATGCTTTTCTGGCCAATACCCATTTTTCCGTTAGGGCGCTGGCGAATTGTGCTACCTCTGCGCTGTCGAAGGGTTTCTTTAGAATCAGGAGGTTTTCTGATCTTCCGAGCCGCTCGGTGATTTCTCCCCAGGAATAATCTGAATAAGCCGTGCAGATGACTACCTGGACGTTGGGGTCGATCTGCCAGATATTTTCTATGGTTTTAAGGCCGTCCCAGCCCGGAGGCATTCGCATGTCAACAAAAGCCAGCTCATACGGCCGGTCTTCTGAACAAGCCTCTTTAATCTTTTCACATCCCTCTTTACCCTGAGATGCGAAGTCAAGTTCATAAACGCTCCTGGATGTATTAGTATTGGATTTATTTCCGAAAACCTCATCTCTAAGTGCGTTCAAAGTTTCGCTCTCTTCTTCATCAAGAAGGATGGTTTGAAAGTCCTTATGAATACTGGGATTGTCATCAATGACCAGAATACGATGGGTCATTTCTTTTTCTGTGTTGCTCATTTTTTTGCCTCCTGTGTTTTAAATGGTAATTCAACTGTGAAAACTGCACCTTTGCCCGGCCCGTCACTGTGTACCTTTATTGAACCGTCCAATTCGTTCACTGACAGAGCAGTGCTGTGCAATCCGAATCCGTGTCCCTTTTTCTTGGTTGTGAAACCGTGCTCGAATATCCGAGTTAAGTTTTCTTGGGGGATTCCGATGCCGTTGTCACAAATGTCGATCCGGAGAATCCCGTTCTTCTGTTCATTCACCTGTATCTTGAGAATCTTGTCTTTACGATCACTTTTGGACAGGGCATATGTTGCGTTGCAGATCAGGTTTGTTAAAATCTGTAAAACCTTGTGGCGATCCAGCAAGAGGATTGGCAGATTCGCGATCTCTCGTCTTACATCCACGCTGTTTCGTGTTATCATCTCCGCGTTAATTTTCAGGGTATCTTCCACAAGTTCCTCAATGGAAGTCGGTTCGACCAGACCTTTTGTTTTATTGTGTGATTGTTGAAGCTGGATAATATCGCCTACGTGCTGAACATGTTTGGTTAGCTCCTCCAGTGCTTCGAGGCAGCGCTGCTGTTCGTCGACCAGCTCTTTGGACAGGTTGGACAGGAAGGCGGGGATTTTTTTGCCGCGTTCCTCGTTTGCCATAAATTTATCCAGTTCGTTTTCGTGCTCCCGAAACAGGCCTACAACGTCGGAAAGATAAGATATTTTTGAATTGCGGATCCTCTTCTGAATCGACTCGGCTGTAACGCTGACACTGTTAAGCACGTTACCGACATTGTGAAGCACGCCGGTTGCTACCTCAGCCATGCCGACTTCGCGTGCTGTCTCGAGCAGTTTTTCCTGGGCGGTCTTAAGTTTGGCTTCAGATCGTTTACGTTCCGTGATGTCCCTGGCAATCGCTATGATATAATCTTGTTTTTCCTGTGTAACGAGTTTCAGGCTTGTCTCAACGAAAAACGTGGACCCGTCCTTGCGTTTATACCGGCCTTGTTTGACAATATCTTTTTCGTCTTTGAGTTCTTCCATTTGCTTTTGCCAGAAGGAATCGTCCGGTATGGAGACTTCTATGTCCTTAATGGTCATCATGTTTAGCAATTCTTTGCGCGTATATCCGAGACTGTCGCACGCTCTGTTGTTTACGTCCAAAAAGCGTCCCCATTTGGGCTCCACTGCGAAAATGCAGTCGTTTGAGCGTTCTATCAAATTTCTGAATAATTGCAGTTTTTCTTCCGCCTTCTTGCGTTCTGCAATGCTGCCAAGCCATTCGGCAACGGCGTTTAGAAGATCATTTTCTTCTTTGAGGAACGGATCTTCACCATTTTTAGTCTTTCCGCCGAGGTGGTAAACCTCTATAGCACCCACATTCTCTCCGTGTGCTTTAATCTGTGTTTTCCGGCTCAATTCACTTTTTTCGAAGTTGTCTGTTTTATATTGGATCCCGTCAAAATTAATTCTTACACACATGGTGTTTGGGTACCTGTACGCATCACGAATCAGAGAGACGGTTTCCTGAAATATTTGCTCTAAAGGGATTTCCTGGCGATTAACAATTTTTGACAGCCTGTATAAACAATTGAGATGTTTAAGACGCTGCTGTAATTGTCTCTGATCCAGCGGGCGGTTTGCAATTTCCGTTTCGAGTTTCAACTTGGCGGCTGAAAGTTCCGCACTGAGCTTTTGAACCTTATCTTCAAGACGTTTGTGCTTTGCGCTTTCTTCAAGGAGCTTGTGGCGCATACGGAGATCTATGGCTTCTTGATTGGGATTATTTACAGGCTTCGGCGGTGTAAAAGCATCATAGAAGTATCTGTTATAGAAATACGTAAGAACAGCCGCAGTCATGATAGTGATAAGGGCACAGTTCGTCATGTCTTTTGTGACATTCTTATATGCCAGCCAAAAAACGCTGGCAATAATTGCGATAAATATCACTGCTGAGACACCCTTTTTAGTTAAACTTTTTATATCCATTTTTTACCCTGTATATTTATGACATAATTGCACAACGGTTGTTTTTCAGAGATACAATTAATCTTCGTAAATACGTCTATCATTGACAGTCGTGCTTTCTTAAATATAAATATTACAGAAGGTAAAACCTTCTGAAACAACTACCCGGCCTTATCGGACATCAGTCGGTGCTGAATATTTTTCCCATTTAGTTTTAATTATTTTGCCTAACTGCATCGGGTCCGACGTCTTTGTAATGTAATCATCAGCTCCTATCTCAAAGGCCTGATCTAAATCGCCTATCATTCCTCTGTCCGTCAACATGAATACTGGTATATGTTCCGTTCTTTTATCGTGCTTAAGTTCGGAAAGAACTTCCAACCCGTCCATTTCCGGCATCATCCAATCCAATAAGATGAATGTGGGTCTCTTTTCCCGTGCGAGTTTGAGACCGGTTTGTCCGTCTTTAGCCAGATAAACCTCAAATCCATATAGTTTCAGGCTGCGTTTCAAAGCCTTTCGCATAAGCTCATCGTCGTCAACTGCCAAAACAGGAACCCACTTACTCATATAATTGATCCTTAATCGACTTCCAATGAGTTTGGACAGAACTCGCCAATAAACAAAATACCTGCTAAAGTGCTCTGGTCGATAATTTATTGTGTCCCATAACTAAATAGTCTTCATTCCATTCGAAAATTATCGACATATCAAGGTAGGGATTTTATGAGAAATAGTATTTTTTTAGGCAGTATTGTCGAGTGAGGTATCCAAAACGATAGATCGAAGAGATCTTTCGACTTATAATTGATGATTGACTACTGATTCTGGACAATTTACTATGTATAAATAGCTGTTGCAGGACTTGTTCTGAGGTTTGCATTAGGAGCAAAATATGATTATTGGAATGGTTGGAGCAAAAACTGTGACGGGGGTAAATAATATGGGACGCTTCGCGCGGTTTTCCTGGCAATCCATGATTGCTTCTTTAAGGAGTTGTCTCAGCCCGAGCACGTATCCGTTGATATGGACCCAGATGAATATTATTGGGGTCAGGAGCGTCCCGGTCGTTATGATTACCGGGGCTTTTGTGGGAATGACATTGGCGGTTCAGGCGTATGACCAGCTTGCCGGTATGGGACTGGAAGAGCATCTTGGTGTTTTGATTAATATTTCTGTGGTGAAGGAATTAGGGCCTGTGCTTGCGGCGGTTATGCTGGCCGGCCGTATCGGGGGTGCTTTGACCGCTGAGCTGGGAACGATGAATGTTACCGAACAAATTGATGCTATCAGGAGTATGGGCACTGACCCGATACGGTATCTGGCTGCTCCGCGTGTGCTGGCGTGCCTGTTGCTGACGCCGTTTCTGATTATATATGCGGATTTGATGGGTATTGTCGGCGGCTATTTCGTGAGCGTTATTCAATTGGAGATTAACAGCAGGGCTTATTGGAGCTTTAGTGCATCCGGCGTAGAGCTATGGGACGTCTCGATCGGCGTTGTAAAGGGGCTTTTCTTCGGCGTGGCCATTGCAGTGATTAGCTGCTACAAGGGCTTTACATGCAAAGAGGGAGCCCATGGTGTCGGGCAGGCGTGCACAGAAGCGTTTGTTACAAGTTTCATTTCCATATTGGCGCTGGATTTTGCACTGGCTGTTATTTTCAAATCCATTTACAATACATTTTGGCCGCT
>JAFGPJ010000325.1 GCA_016936275.1 Sedimentisphaerales bacterium | reverse complement strand
TCGCCGGGGTACATGATGGTTACGCTGAAGAATTACCCCGTCATATTCGGGCTTTGGGCGCTTGGCGGTTTACTCGCCTTGTGTGGGGCTCTTTGCGTGGCGGAATTGGCAGCCGCTCTGCCCCGGGCAGGCGGTGAATATGTTTACCTTCGTGAAGCATATGGCCCGATGCCCGCATTTCTTTCCGGCTGGACATCATTTTTTTTAGGCTTTTCGGCACCTTTGGCTGTTGCCGGCTATATTGCAGCATTATATTTATTGACGCCGTTTGGATTGGCTGATGATAAGACCGGCATTGTCATTAAAATTACAGCCGCAGCCATAATCCTTGTGATAACATTGCCCAATCTCGTTGGTCACCGTCAGTCCGCCTGGACACAGAACTTAACGACGCTTCTCAAATTAGGTCTGTTTGTAGTCTTGGTAGTGTTGGCGTTTCTGTTCGGGGACGGGCGGCTTACAAACATCTCCCAGGGGCAGTCGATAGGGCAGACAAGTCTTGGGACCGCAGCTACGCAGTTGTTCTACGTCATGTTTGCGTACAGCGGCTGGAACGCCGCCAGCTATCTGGCTGGCGAGGTCAAGAACCCAGCCCGGATTCTCCCACGATCCCTGCTGCTTGGAGCTGGATTGGTGGTAGTTTTGTATCTGGCCCTCAATCTTGTTTTCGCCTACGCAGTGCCGTTGGCCGATGTAGGATTTGACAATGCAGAGCAGGTTCCCCAGCTTGCGGTCCAAAATCTGTTTGGACCCAAAGCTTCCAGCGTTTTTTCAATTTTGCTTGGATTGGCGTTCCTGGCTACAGTGAGCGCATTTATTATTACCGGCCCGCGGGTCTACTACGCTATGGCTAAGGATGGTTTGTTTCCCTCAGTAGCGGCATACGTTAGTCAGAAAGGGCGGGTTCCTGTCTATGCGATGATTGCGCAGAGCGTATGTGCTATTGTTATTCTATTCGTCACGGACTTCCAGAACCTGTACAAATACGCCGCAGTGGGATTGTCGGTCTTTGCGATGCTCTTCATAGCTGCAGTATACGTTCTTCGATGGCGCCGGCCAAACATGGAACGGCCGTTTCGCGTGCCCGGATATCCGGTTGTTCCGGCGATCTTCATGGTTGTGATCCTCTTTATGACAGTGTTTGCTTTCATGCAGTGGCCGAAACCTTCAATATACAGCCTTGGCAGCATCCTCGTAGGTATCCCGGTTTATTATGTCTGGTCGTCGGTCCGGCAGCTTGGAAGATAAAGTTTCCAAATACGAATTCTAATTCAACAAGCCGACTCTCACGGGAAAACAACTTCGGCTTGTCCGAAAAAAACACCCTTTGTGACCCCAGAGCGAGGTTTCAAATTTTTTTCAAGAATATTTTCCGAAAACTGAAATAAAATTCCTCTATCAGCACGTCTATATATGCGAAGACCTTACATGAAGTTGAAAGCAGGGCTTATTGAGGGAGCGTTAGAAGTGAAGAAGAAAATCAATATTGATATTAAAGCAGCGGTTTTATTGATTATTGCTGAAAATATCATTGCCCTGCGAAATGTTGTTAGGGCTATAATAACTTCGATATCGAAGACAATAAGGTTGAATGGAAGATCGATATTGCCGGGTAGCAGGAAGAAGGCGTAATTCTGCAAGGGGTGGAAATGCGAAATTGAGCTTAGAAATTGTATTACCCGGTATAATGACCTGCAAAAAGAACGGCCAATAAATCGCAAGAGCGCTGTTTAGCACATAACAGCCCTCCTTAAATTGCTGGATGTGTGTTTTTCTGATACACATCCAGTTTTTTTATAGATACGAATGCTTAGATTGCCGGCTATTAAATGGAATTATTGAGAATTTGTTATCGCCACTGACTTGGGTAGTCGATGGAGCTGAATTGGATATTGAACTTTTTGCATAGAGCATCGACAAGCACTTGTATTCTTTTTAGCTGGCAATCGGTTGGGTGTTTAGTCTTTCCATCAGCTATGATGCAGATTCGTATGGCCTTATTGTTGCCTATAGAGGTTGCCGGCGACTGTTTTTGCCATTTCTCTGTTGGCTGAATTTGGCCGTCGCTGCCTCCTAAGCCGTTATATAAGCAGAAATGACAGTTGATATCATTCGGATTTGCCAGGCCAGTTAGTGACGCTAACTGCTCTAAGTTGCCGGTTTGAGTACCGCTGTAGTAAATTTCGATGCTGTTCCAATTTTCCGTGGATTGGTCAGCACGGGAAGAAATGGCTTTATTGACGGGATCGAGGTTGTAATAGGTCCAAAGGGAAAAAGGGCCCGCCGATGGAGGATTATGGCCCATCGCCATCAAGATAATCGCCCCGGTCGTCATTGAAGCCAGCAGTGTTGCTAAAACCTTTGCTACTCTAACCTGATTCGGCATAGCCTCGTCCCTGAGTTTTTCGAATTTGCAGTCTTCCGGCAAAAATCATCCCTGATTGCGAACTTTCCACAGATGATTAATTCCTCATCTCGCACTCGTGATAATTGCTATAAAACCTATTTTAAATCTTATTGCTATATAAGTGCGAGACGAAGCCCTGTCTAAGTTTTAGTATAATCCCTTATACAATACTCATCGGCACCTGCCAATAGATTTCTCCAAATTTTACTGAAAATATTGAAAAGCCTGTAATAAAATACCTAAACAAGCAAAGTTCTCCACTTTGTTAATCTTTACATTAGCTAAATCTTCAATGGGAGCTAATTGTTTTATGCTGAAAGACGCCTGTGATTGGCCTGTGATCCTATCGGCGTAGTTATAATATTTCGTCTCATGCGGATTATATGTGGATTGTGAGTTCTCATTTCATAAATGTCTTAACTTAACAGTTTGCTTGTTATAATTATGTTGATTTATAAGATTATGGTACTTAATATTGCTTTTATCGCATGTATGTTGAATACTTGTAGCTATAACACGGGCCGAATCAGAGGATTTTGCGTAATATATGAATTGTCGAGTAACGTGGAAATAGGAAAAGAAGAAATGACATCAGAATCTAACTGTTACCAAGAGGATTTTCAATCACTATCTGATAAACAAATTAACCAATTAGTCAGTCAGGGATGTACTTGCGAGGACTGGTCAAAAGTACAGGTTGCCGAAGGCTTCAAGGCAGAAACCGTAAAATCGGCACATTTTTCTGGGGATGTAAAGCTGGGAGTGTTTGAAAAGCAGGCATCTTTCTTCGGTGGAGTTACCCGACGGACGGGAATTAGTGATGCGACAATTCATAACTGCACTGTCGGTAATAACGTTTATATAAACCGGGTGAGAAACTACATAGCAAACTATGACATCGAAGATGACGTGGTCATAGAGAATGTCGAACTGCTTGCCACCGAAGGCGATAGCAGTTTTGGTAATGGCGTGGAAGCTGCTGTTGTTAACGAAGCCGGAGGCAGGGAAATCCCAATTTTTGATGAGTTATCCGCTCATATAGCATATATAATCGCTTTTTACCGTCATAAACCGAAGGTCATTGAAAAGTTACGAACAATGATAAAAGACTACACGGCTTATGTTACCTGCTCGAAGGGTTTTGTCGGTAAAGCAGCCAGACTTGTGAACTGCCGGATGATCAAGAATGTCAAAGTTGGTCCGGCGAGTTTAATAGAGGGAGTCAGCAAGTTAGATAACGGTTCGGTCAATAGCTGTCTTGATGATCCGGTTTATATCGGACCGGGTGTTTTTGCGGAAGATTTTATCGTGAGCAGCGGCTCGAAAATCACTGATGGAACAATCATATACAAATGTTTCATTGGTCAGGGCACTGTATTATCCCGGCAATATTCGGCGGAGAACTCGGTATTTTTTGCTAACTGTGGCGGTTTTCACGGTGAAGCCTGTGCCATATTCGCCGGGCCGTACACTGTTACACATCATAAGTCAACATTGCTGATTGCCGGTTTGTTCTCGTTCTTGAATGCCGGTAGCGGCACTAATCAGAGTAATCACATGTATAAGCTCGGGCCAGTCCATCAGGGCATTGTCGAACGCGGCTCCAAGACTGCGAGCGATTCGTATATACTCTGGCCGGCTAAGGTTGGGGCGTTTACTGTCGTTATGGGCAGACATTACAGAAACTCGGACACT
>JAFGPJ010000324.1 GCA_016936275.1 Sedimentisphaerales bacterium | reverse complement strand
GCTGTAGGATGTTTTTCGATTTCACCGAGAGCATCAATTTGGTTTACGAACAAATTGGCCGTATAGTGTACCTGCAGCGAATCAAAATAAGACTTCATAATTAATCGAATGCATTCGAATTGTTTCTTGCTTCTTGAGCCCCCAACTGCAATAACCATTGCTTGGCGATTATGCCCGGTAGTTATAAGCTCTTTTTTAAGCACATATTTATGTGCCCAAAGGCACTGGCAGCGGTCAATAAGCATTTTCGCCTGGGCGCAAACTGTCATGTAGAATATCGGCGTAGCGAAGATTAAACGATCCGCGTCAAGTATCTTTTGCAGGAGCTTTTGATAGTCATCCTGAACTTCACATTTACCGGTTTCATAGCAAGCATTGCACTCGATACAGGGGCTGATATTATAATCGGATAAATGTACATACTCGGTGTTTGCGCCTATGGATTCGGCGCCGGCCAAAGCACGGCGTAAAAGTAAATCGCTATTGCCCTTAATCCTCGGGCTTGTAGATATTCCAAGCACATTTATATTCATAATTGACTCGAACGAACAAATACTTTCTTTATTATTTGCAAGATTACAGTAAAATCTTATAGTATGTGCGGGCCATGTTCAAGCTGTTTTTAGGCAGAGAATCGGCACGTAAAATATCACACATGGAATCATCAGAAAAATTCAAGATTTGGAATTAAGTATGCCGATTAATATAATAAGTTAAGAAATAGGTGGCTCTGACGAATGACCAATCCGGCCATGTTAGTCTGAACTTACTTTGTCTTTCTTCGCAGCCGCACACAAGTCAGATCGTAATCCGGGCATGGTAGGGATAGGGCTGATATATAAAAAAGGAAAGAGCCACATAAGATAAGGGAGAACTTCCAGGGTTCTCCCATTTTTTATACTTCTCCTAATTTTACTCAGACAAAAATTCTGGATGCCCCTATTTTCGGGATACAATCTTTCCCGCGACAATGGTTGTTTGAACAGAAAGGTTATCGTCGAGCAGGATCAAATCGGCGTCCTTTCCGACAGTAATTGAGCCTTTATTATTTTCAAGCCCCAATAGTTTGGCAGGATTTTTTGTCGCCATTAGTATAGCTGTTGCAAAAGGGCAGTTTGTAAAAGTTATGAATTTTTCGAGAATTTGGCTAAGGCCGAGCGCAGTACCGATAAGAGTGCCATCTTTATATCTTGCTGCTCCAGATTTGGATTCGTATTCGATGCCGTTATAGATAAACATACCATCGCCGAGGCCGATAGCCTGCATACCGTCGGTAATTGGGATTGTACGATCCGAACCGAGCTTTTCATACGTAAACTTCAGGGCAGACGGATGAATATGCACTCCGTCGGTAATAACCTGGGCAGTTACGTTTTCATTCTCGAAAATAGCCAAAAGCGGCCCGGGTTTGCGATGGTGGATTGAGGGCATTGCGTTGAATAAATGCGTTACGTGAGAGATGCCGGCATCAAATCCGTCAAGAGTTTGTTCGTAAGCAGCGTTAGAATGGCCGAAGGATGCGATGATTCCAAAATCAACGAGTGATTGGATAATTCCCAGGCTGCCGGGCAGTTCCGGTGCGATTGTCATCATGCTGAGATGACCTTTCGTAATGTCCTGGATTTCATCGAGAATTTGCTCAGATGGCGGACAAATGCATTCCGGCAGGATCATCCCTTTCTTTTCAAGAGAAATAAAAGGACCTTCGAGATGAATGCCGAGCAAATTTGCTCCGCCGAGGTCTCTGTTAGTGTATTCAGCAGCGAGGGCAAGGTGCTGATTGTCCTGACCGGGCTTAAAGACCGTTGTGGCAAGAAAACCGGTGGCCCCGAAACGGGCGCAGGTTCGTGAGATGGCCTCCAGTGCTTCCGGGGTTGCATCAAGTATATCGGCGCCGCCGGCGCCCTGAATATGAACGTCGATGAAGCCTGGGGAAAGGATTCGGCCCTGTGCGTCGAGCGTATCGTCATAGCATGTGCTTGGTTCGATATGGCCGATTTGAGCAATGATGCCGTTTTCTATAAGAATAGAAGTGGTTGGTTCGTTCACCGGAACGTCGAATAATCTACAGTTAGTTATAAGAAGTCTCTGTGACATAATGGCAGCAATATAGACCTTTATGATTATATTTGCAATCAAATTACGTATGTGTTTAGCCAGAGAAAACCATCCCCATCCCGATAACGACAATCGGGATGAGGCTGCCACCCAACAAAATTGATAAGAAATGTGTGGCAGCCTCAAAGCCGCAGGCTTTGGGGATGGCTGGATCTGCATTTGTGACATACACCCATTTGTCAATAAGTGTGCAACGAGGGTTGACATCGTAGGTACTTGGGCGTATGATTTGAGCCTACAGGATTTTATTTTTGGAGCATATAAAATGGCCGAGGCAGAAAAAAGCTGGGAAAAGCGATTAGCCGGAAAACCCGATGAGTTAACGGTTAATTTTGTTGAATCGCTGTCTATAGATAAGCGTCTTTACAAATATGACATAGTCGGCTCGATCGCTCATGCGCAGATGCTGGCGGAACGGAAATTGATAACTAAAGATGAGCTTAAGCAGATTAAAGACGGGCTGATTGAAATAAGTGAGGAAATCGCGGAAGGGCGGTTCAGCTTCGAAAAGGAGTATGAAGATATCCATATGGCAATCGAGGCGGCCCTTGTTGCAAAAACAGGGCAGGCCGGTAAGAAACTCCATACCGGCAGAAGTCGTAACGATCAGGTTGCCACCGATATCCGACTCTGGATGCGCGATAGAATCGAGATTCTGCAGACCAAGATTACGTTGCTTCAGAAAGCTCTCGTCAAATCCGCCGGCAGATATACCGAAGATGTTATACCGAGCTATACGCATCTCCAGCGTGCCCAGCCGATTGTAATTGCTTCTTATCTGTTGAGCTTCGTCGAGCAGTTGGAGCGTGACTTTACCCGATTAAAGAACTGCGGCAGCCTGTTGAATATCTCGCCGTTAGGCAGCGGAGCGGTAGCCGGTTCTACTCTGGATCTGGACAGAAAAAGCACGGCCAGGCAGCTTGGCTTTACTGATATCAGCTACAACAGTATTGATGCAGTCAGCGATAGGGATTTTTGTGCTGAGTTTATTTTCGATTGCGCAATGATTGCGACACATTTGTCACGCCTAGCAGAAGATTGGATAATATACTCGTCCAACGAATTCGGATTCGTTTTGATTGAAGATGCCTATTGCACATCATCGAGTATGATGCCGCAGAAGCGCAATCCCGATTTGCTTGAGCTGATTCGGGGAAAGACCGGTTCTGTTTATGGCTCGCTGATGGCGATATTGACAATTCTGAAGGCCCAGCCGTCAGGTTATAATCGCGACATGCAGGAGGATAAGGTTCACGTTTTCTCCGCTGCTGATACGGTTGAGGCTTGCCTGGATGTTGCTTGTGCGATTGTTACACATACGAAGTTCGATATTAAGAGGATTTTGGCCGGCCTGAACGAAGGATTTTTGGATGCGACTGCTTTGGCGGAGTATTTGGTTGGGAAAGGTGTCGCTTTTCGTGAGGCTCACGGCATTGTCGGCTCTTTGGTTGCCGACTGCGAAAAGCAGCAAAAGAAGCTGGCCGAACTTGCATTGGATGAGTTCCAAAAGTATTCGAACCTGATAGAATCCAACGTTTATGAATATCTTGGCGCTGTGAATGTTGCAGGTAAATACGTAACGGAAGGTTCGGCCGGACCGAAGCAGGCGAAAGAACAGATCGAATACTGGAACAGGCAGTTGGAGCAGCGATGAGTGCCGGCGAAGATGAGATTACCGCCTGGTTTGCGAGCCAGAGCCGCTTGTCCGCGGCGGATTTTCCAATAGGCATTGGCGACGACATGGCCCAGATAAGACTGGGCAATGAGTCATTTCTTATCACTACGGATATGCTGCTGGACGGTGTCCATTTCGACCTGCGGCAAGCGACAATTGAGCAGGCGGGATATAAAGCGATGGCCGTCAGTCTCAGCGATTGTGCCGCGATGGCGACGATTCCTGTCGCTGCGGTTGTCTCTGTTGCGCTACCGAAAGGGTTTGGTGAGGACGAGTTAAAGCAGCTTCATGCCGGGATCGTACGGGCAGGCGAGAAATATAATTGTGCTCTGGTGGGTGGCGATATAACGAGCTGGAGAAAAGAGAATCCGTTTGCAATAAGTGTGGCAATGCTCAGCAGACCGGCGGGTACTGAGCCTGTAAAGAGATCGGGTGCGAAGATTGGTGATAGTATTTGCGTGACAGGTTCGTTGGGTGGATCAGGCTTTGGCAAACATTTAGAATTTGAGCCGAGAGTCAAAGAGGCAATAAAAATCGCAGAGATAGTCAAGCTGAATTCGATGATTGATATAAGTGATGGGCTAAGCAGTGATCTAAATCGTATCTGCAGCCAGAGCAAAGTCGGGGCAGTTATAGATGCTAAACTCATCCCTATATCAGATGATGCAATGGTAGCAGATAATCCGTTGAGTTCAGCATTGAACGAAGGTGAGGATTTTGAGTTGCTGTTTACGCTTTCGAAGAGCGATTGTCTGAAGTTATTGGAAAAGTGGGATGAATCGATACTGATTACTCAAATCGGCGAAATAACTGATACGCAGAAAATGCAGATTAAAATGCCTGGTGGCCAAATTACAGATTTGCAGATAAAAGGATATGACCATTTGAAAAATTGAAGTTACCTATATAGGAGGTGAATATTATGAAATGTAAGTTGTCAAAAACCCGGATGGTTGGATTGTTAGTGCTTATATTTTTTTCTACTAACGTTTTCAGCGTCGAAAAACCTGACAGAGGTTTGGTTGCTCTTGAGCGTGAAGACGGCTCGGTTTTTCTGAGCTGGCGACTGCTCGATACAGATTCTGATGATGTCGCGTATAAAATCAGACGGCGAAGCCCGGGATCAACTGCCGACGCTTCTGTTTTGACAAGGGACGATCCGTATCATACTACGAATTTTATCGATCAGACCGCCGAAAAGGGAAAAGCCTATGTTTATGAGCTGTATGAATCCAGCACGAAAAAATGGCCCGGCGAGATCAAGAAATTAAGTGAGATTGAGGTTAAACCAGCGGGCCAGGCCGTGTCGTATCTTAGCATTCCGCTAAATGGTGATTACGATTTTCAGCAGGTGGGCATTGCCGACCTGGATGGAGATGGGAAGTATGAATATCTTATCAAACAGCCAAATTTCAACACTGACCCTTATCAGCAGCCGGGGTACTGGAAGAAGAGCACTACCACGTACAAAATCGAAGCGTATCGTATGGATGGGACTATGATGTGGCGCCACGATATGGGCTGGTCTATTGAGGCGGGAATCTGGTATTCGCCGTGGATTGTCTATGATGTCGACGGCGACGGCAAAGCTGAGGTTTACTGCAAGGCTGGTGAAGGCGACCCGCGGGATGAAAAAGGGCTTGTCCAGACAGGCCCGGAATATCTGGTCAAGCTTGATGGCCAAACCGGCCAGGTTGTTTCTAAAACCTCGTGGTTGTCTCGTGATGGATACCCCGATTACAACTATTACTGTCGCAACTTCCTGACTGTGGCTTATCTCGACGGCAAAATACCATCGCTGATTATGCAGCGAGGTACGTATAATCTTATTAAAACTAAAGCGCTTGATAAAGACTTCAATCAAGTCTGGTACTGGGAGTCACCACAGGAAAAAGAAAAATATCACGGGCAGGGTTCTCATGGCTTAATTACCGCCGACATTGACGCTGACGGCAGGGATGAGCTGGTCATTGGCGCTGCGGTTTTGGATGATAACGGTAAAGGCCTCTGGACGCTGGAGATGGGACATCCAGACGTTTGCTATGTGGCCGATATCGATCCGGCTAATCCGGGACTGGAAGTCTTTTACGGATTCGAGACGCGGCAGGAGACCGATGGAATTTGTGTAGTAGATGCCAAGACCGGCCGTAAGCTCTGGGCACACAAAGAGCCAACGCGCCATATTCATGCTCAGGGAATGGCTGCTGATGTACTGGCCGATTGGCCTGGCATGGAGGTTTATGCCGGAGAAAGGGATTTGAAAAAGCGATGGCTCTATAGCGCAACGGGTAAACTAATTGAGTTCAAAGAAACTGGAACTCTTAGCCCACGTGCTCTTTGGTGGGATGCAGATCCACAGAAGGAAGTGATTATGTCCGGGGCGATTCGTGATTGGGGTGGCGAAGCGATGCAGCCAATTCAAGGGAGAGTCATTGCTGTGGTTGATTGCCTCGGTGACTATCGAGAAGAAGTTATTACAAGCCTCAAAGGGGAGCTTCGCATTTACAGCACGACTATTCCGACAACCGACCGGCGTGTTTGTCTCATGCAGGACCATCAATATCGGCTGGGGGTAGTCGCTCAGACGATGGGTTATTACTATCCGGCCCAGTTGGGTAAGTGATTATTGATTATGGATTTTGATGTAACGTCAAACTCGCCGGATGAGACTATTGAGTTAGGACAAAATCTTGGCTTACAACTCAAAGGCGGAGAAGTTGTTGCTGTCTGTGGACCTTTGGGCAGCGGCAAGACACACCTGATCAAGGGAATAGCAGCTGGGGCAGGTGCTACAGACCATAAACACGTCAATAGCCCTACATTTGTTATAGTCAACGAGTATAAAGGCAGGCTGGATATTTACCATATCGATGCTTATCGGCTGTATTCCGTATCGGAGTTTGAGATGGTGGGCTTTGACGACTTCTGTTATCCGGAGTCAGTAGTTCTGATTGAGTGGGCCGATAAGGTTGAATCGGCTCTGAGAAATTTAGATTACATCCTGATAGAGCTTGAGCATGCCGGCGAAACTAAAAGAGCAATACACTTCAAAAATACACCCCAATATATCAATCAATGATTGTTACGCAGCTACTTCCGGCTTACCATAGCTGATATCCCTTTAGTTTGGCACAGGGAATATTATTTCTTATATTTTCCTTGGATGCTTATGCTGCTTCAATGATTAGCAGGATGAAGCATTTTTCGGACGTAGAACATTGTAGTTCTGATTTTATTGTACGAATTAGGTGAATTATTGAAGTAATTGATGCAGTTGATTTTTCAAATTTCTTTTTTTCGGGAGGATTTACGGCAAACAGAAGTTCAGGCGCAGTTAAGTTGTGTATCGATTAGGTCGATACTCTGAGCAATGGAAGGAGCGGCGACAGTGGATGTTATGGTTTTATCAAATTAAGTTAACCAAATCAATTTTTAAGAAAAGGGGCAAAAAATGAAAGCTAAAAGAGGATTCACATTAGTAGAAATTCTTATCGTCGTGGTCATTCTTGGTATTCTTGCTGCCATCGTGATACCTCAGTTCACAGAGGCCAGCACCGAAGCCAAGACATCGAGTCTGTGCACGGACCTTCAATCAGTGCGTTCGCAGATCGAGCTGTACAAGATTCAGCATAATGACAATCTGCCGGGTGTGGCTAACGGTCTCCATACCGCAGGTGCTGATTTTGTAGCTGCTATGACCGGCCAGACCGACATCTATGGAGAGGTTGGCAACGACTACGGTCCTTACCTGCAGAAGGTTCCGATGAATCAATTTAGCAACAAGAACACTATCAATACTGCTGGTGGTATTCTTGGTGACGACAGTCATGGCTGGGAATTCAATACTACAACTGGTGCTTTCCATGCTGACGATACTGCTGAACATTCGGCTCTTTAGGAATTCATTTGGACTGAATGTGCTGTGGTTGTCTATTATGCAGTAAGTTCGGTCTTAAATTTCCAAAAACTATAAGATGAAGTAATCAGGCTGACCTTGCTGAGGTAATTACCGATAGCGGGTCAGCCTTTTTTGAACAATGTTCGGGGGAGTAGAGTGATGAGAGAGGAGAAACGGTTTTCGTATATTGAGTTGGTGATCATAACGATTGTGTTGGGCCTGGTTGGAATGACAACTTTTCCGAAGTTTATCGAAGCTAACGAAGAATCCAGGACAGGTGAGCTGATCGACGGACTGCAGATGGTGCGTGCCCAGCTTGCCTTATACCATGTTCAGCACGGGGATAGATATCCTCCCACCCAATCGTTTGACGATTTCAAAAATGCATTGACGACACAAGTAGGGCAGTATGGTCCGTATATTAGGAAGATTCCTGTGAATCCCTACAATGGCCTTGATACGGTTCGGTTTGACGGTGAACCGGCAGGGGCCAGCCAGGCCGGCTGGCGGTTCGATACGAAAACAGGTTTGTTCCAGGCTGACAACAATGCTGCATATGCAGCTCTTTGACGGAAGCAGGAACCTGTGAACGGCGAGATGGTTGGGAACCGATGCCAATCATGTTTCCTTTTAGCAGGTGGGTCTGCCTTGCTGAGGTAATTACCGATGGCGGGGCAGCCTTTTTGATAGTATGGAGTATGGAAAACATAGTATCAATAGAAAGAACAGGTGATGTGATGAGAAACAAAAGAGCCTTCACACTTGTTGAAATTCTAGTCGTGGTTGTTCTGCTTGCTATTCTTGCGCTGGTCGTTATTCCAATGGTCTCTGGCAGCGTCATATCCGCCAGAGAAAGCGCCCTTGCCCACGATCTCCAAATGCTTAGAAGATATGTCCTGGTATATAAAAGTCAGCATCTGGAAGTTGCTCCGGGCTATCCTGATGGTGATACTGCTCAGGCACCTACGGAGCAGGCTTTTATTGACCAAATAACGTTATCAAGCAACGTAGACGGTCAGACGGCTCCGATTGGAACACCTGGCTTTGAACGCGGACCTTATCTAATGAAGATACCGGTTAATCCGCTAAATAATAAGAGCACTGTTGAAGTGCTCGCCGACGGGGCGGCTTTTCCGGCAAATCCTGATGGCAGCCACGGATGGATATACAAACCGGAAACATCTGAGGTTAGAGGAGATTTCGGAGGAACTGACGACAGCGGAAAACCATACTATGATTACTAACAGCCAAACTCATCACTGCATAAGTAAACGAGGCTTTACTCTCACTGAAGCGATGATGGCTGTCGTGGTTCTGGGTATAGCGGCGGCAAGTTTGCTGCTTCCGTTTATAAGCGGAGCGGCTGTGCGCGCAGAGGGTGTCAACAGAACTTTGGCTGCCCGTCTGGCGAGCGACCTGATGGAGGAGGTTATCAATACTCCGTTCGATCAGATATTAAGTAGCTATAATTACTCAGAACCTCAAGGCCAGGTAAAGGATGCAACAGGGGCGATATTTGATGATTCGGCGTACGCTAATTTCAGCAGGAATGTGACCTGT
The DNA here is from genome assembly GCA_016936275.1 of Sedimentisphaerales bacterium. Taxonomy (GTDB): domain Bacteria; phylum Planctomycetota; class Phycisphaerae; order Sedimentisphaerales; family Anaerobacaceae; genus JAFGPJ01. The sequence continues at coordinate 29 of JAFGPJ010000324.1, read as the reverse complement.
GAATATGTGTATGTGCCGCCGCAGCCGGC
>JAFGPJ010000323.1 GCA_016936275.1 Sedimentisphaerales bacterium | reverse complement strand
ATCCCAACGGCAAACTCGATATCGTCCGCTGTGCCGGGTACTGGCTTAAAGACGCCGCATCGCGAGGTATCCAGCATATATGCTGGGACGGGTGCATGTTCCCCAATGCGGTGCTCGAATCGCCTGAGACGTGGAACGCGATTCTTGATGTAATGATTAAGGTGCAGAAGGCACACGGGTGGACATCTTAGTTGTGAGTATATAAACAATCAAATGGTGCGATTTCGCACCCTGCAATAAGGAGTCTCAAAAATGACTAAAAAACTTAATGTCGGCCTCATCGGCTATGGCTTTATGGGGCGTACGCATTCGAATGCTTACTGCAAGGTCAATCATTTCTTTGATATGGCCTATAAGCCTGTTTTGAAAGTTATCTGCGGACTGGATGAGAAGGAGGCGAAAGCTTTCTCCGAGAAGTGGGGCTATGAGTCTTACACCACAGACTGGAAGAAGGTTATTGAAGATGATGATATAGATCTTGTAGACATTTGCGTTCCGAACAATGTACATGCCGAGGTAGCAATCGCCGCGGCGAAAGCCGGCAAGGCTATCTTTTGCGAAAAGCCGCTGGCGCTCGATGGGGCGCAGGCCAAGAAGATGGTCGATGCCGTAGAGAAAGCCGGCGTAGCCAACTTTGTCTCGTTCAACTACCGCCGGGTGCCCGCTGTGACGCTGGCAAAGATGCTGATCGACGAGGGGCGTCTCGGAAAAATCTTCCACTATCGAGCCAACTTCCTGCAGGACTGGACGATCTCTGCGAACGTTCCTCAGGGCGGTATGGCAACGTGGCGGCTGGACGTCAAGGCGGCAGGCTCCGGCGTGACCGGCGATTTGCTTGCTCACTGTATCGATACCGCCATGTGGCAGAACGGCCAGATCGATTCGGTTTCTGCCGTGACTGAGACGTTCATTAAGAAACGGATGCACGTAGAGACCGGTAAGGTCGAAGATGTTGGTATTGACGATGCTTGCACGTTCATTTGCCGGTTCGATAACGGCTCGCTTGGCAATTTCGAATCCACGCGTTATGCCCGGGGGCATAAGGCGCTGTACACATTTGAAATCAACGGCGAGAAGGCGTCGATCGCATGGGACCTGCACGACCTGCACCGGCTGAGTTATTTCGATCACGCCGATGAATCAATCGTCCGCGGCTGGCGCTCGGTGCACGTGACAGACGGCGACATGCCCTACATGGACAAGTGGTGGGTGCCGGGACTCCAGATCGGTTACGAGCATACGTTTGTTCACCAGCTCGCCGACTTCCTTGAGGGTCTGGACAAGGGTGAGCCGGCATCGCCGACTTTCCGCGATGCGTTGGCGACGCAGTATGTCTGCGATGCTGTCCTGGCCTCAGCGAAGGACAAACAGTGGAAGACCATTAAGAAAGCTTAACGGTTACTTGGGTCTTAATTTAAATCCGGCTCAATCGCTAAGAACCAGGCGGTTCTGCCGGGCGTTTGAGTATGTAACGTGTTGTGTTTTTTGACATAGGAGGTATATGTTTATGGCAGCTAAAGCTATTGCCAATAAGGCGCTTGAGCAGGGCAAAGGTGTGTTGCGTTTGGCTCCCAACTGGGTGCCGCGTTCGTTTTGTGTGCCGGGTCGGCGAATAAAGCTGCATCCGGATGATTATTATGCGATGGGAGGAGAGCGAGGCGGAATCGACGAGCGTTGGTTTTCGTCAACGACTCCAGCGGACAATGGGCCGTTGACGTCCAAAGACGAAGGTCTGAGCTTTATCGTCTTTGAGGACGGCGGCAAGATCCAGAAGGTGCGTTTGCTGGATGCCGTTGCCGAATTGAAAGGCGAGGTTATCGGCGAGAGGTTGTGGAAGCAGCACAAACGCTGGCCGATGTACTCGAAATTTTTCGATAACAAAGCCGCTTTGCCCCACCACATCCATCACCGTGACAAGGAGGCGGCGCTAACCGGCCAGTTAGGCAAGCCCGAAGCCTACTATTTCCCGCCCCAGGCGAATAACCACGGCGGTCAATTTCCCTATACATTCTTCGGCCTCTATCCCGGCGTGACCAAAGACCAGGTCCGCAAGGCATTGCTGGACGCTGCTGAGGGCAGGGACAACTCAATTACAAGTTTGGCCCCAGCCTATCGGCTTGATGTCGGTACCGGCTGGGATGTCCCACCGGGCGTTCTTCACGCCCCTGGCAGCCTTTGCACATATGAGCCGCAAAAGGCCTCAGATGTTTTTGCGATGTACGAGAACATTACTCACGACCAGGTCGTGCCTAAAGAACTGTTGTGGAAGGATACGCCGAAGGACAAGGAGGGCGACGTCGATTGGCTGCTCGGTGTCATCGACTGGGACTTGAACGTCGATCCCGACTTTGCGAAAAACCGTTTCATGCGTCCGAAACCGGTCCGGCCTGTAAAAGAAATGGAGGCTGATGGCTACATAGAAAACTGGATATGCTACAAGTCAACGGCTTTTAGCGCCAAGGAGCTGATGGTTCTGCCAGGCCGAACAGTAACCATAAAAGACAGCGCATGCTACGGATTTATAACGATGCAGGGTCATGGAAAATTAGGCGTTTGGGATATTGAGACTCCTGCGCTAATCAGGTATGGCCAGTTGACGTACGACGAGTTCTTCGTGACTGAGAAGGCCGCCAAAAAGGGCGTGAAAATCACGAATCCCTCGAAGTCCGATCCGATTGTTTTGCTAAAGCACTTCGGCCCGGAGAATCCGGATTTGGTTATTGAGTAAATGAATGTTATGCTCCATCCCGGTTTTGGCCGGGATGGAGTATTTTACTACGTTGTAGGTTTGCTGCACGTCACAAAGATACCTGCGAATTAATAAAAGATTAAACCAAAAGCTGCCGGTTCGTCTCACACGGGCGAACCGTTAGTATCCTTATATTTCTCACGTAGTTGCATAAGTTCTGCTTTTAGCTCTTTAATGATATCGGCATATGCCTGGTCGCCGAAAACGTTCTTCATTTCCTTCGGATCTTTCTTCAGGTCGTACAGCTCCCACTCGTCGATGTCGTGATAGAAATGTATAAGTTTATAGCGTTCGGTGCGAATGCCGTAATGCCGTTTGACACTGTGTACTGCCGGATATTCGTAGTAATGGTAGTACATCGACTTGCGCCAATCTTCAGGTGTTTTACCCTGCAGTATCCTGCGAAGAGACTCACCTTGCATGTCAGCCGGGACCGTCACGCCGGCGAAATCCAGGAACGTCGGGGCGAAGTCCAGATTCAGAACGATGTCATCGCTCACTGGGCCCGGCTTAATCTCCTTTGGATAGCGTACCAGCAGCGGCATGCGCAGCGATTCCTCGTACATGAACCGCTTGTCGAACCAGCCGTGGTCGCCTAAATAGAAGCCCTGGTCGGATGTATAAAACACGACGGTGTTTTCAGTAAGACCCGATTCATCAAGGTAATCCAAAACCCTGCCGATATTGTCATCGACCGAGGCAATGCACCGCAGGTAGTCTTTGATATATCTCTGATATTTCCATCGGATCAGGTCTTTGCCCTGTAGGTTTGCCTTCTTGAATGCCTCGTTCTTCGGGTCGTATGCTGTATCCCATAGTTTTTTCTGCTCCGGCGTAAGATTCTTGGGAGTGGGTGTAAGTTTCAGGTCGTTCGGCGTCATTGTCTTTGCGATGCTCATATCCTGCTCTTTCGCGGCGCGCCCGCGGGTGGAATAATCGTCAAACAGATTTTCAGGCTCCGGTATTGTCACGTCATCATACATTGTCAGATACTTAGGACCAGGCTGCCAGTTGCGGTGGGGGGCCTTATGATGATACATCAGGCAGAACGGTTCGCCCGGCTTGAGGCTCTTGAGCCATTTTAGGGCATGGTCTGTAATAATGTCAGTGGTGTAGCCTGTATATTTTTTCTGCTGTCCCATCTCTTTCATTGCCGGATTATAGTATGCTCCCTGTCCCGGCAGAACATTCCAGTAGTCGAAGCCGGTCGGATCAGTTTTGAGGTGCCACTTGCCGATCATAGCGGTCTTGTAGCCGGCCTTTTGGAGCAGTTTGGGAAACGTTTGCTGGCTACCGTCAAACTTTTCTCGATTGTCGATGACTCCGTTAATATGGCTGTATTTTCCGGTCAGGATGACGGCCCGGCAGGGGGCGCAAATGGAATTGGTGCAAAAGCTGTTGGTAAAACGCATGCCCCCGTTGGCGATCCGGTCAAGATTAGGTGTCTTGTTAATTTTGCTGCCGTAACAGCTCATAGCGTGCGAAGCGTGGTCATCCGTCATTATGAATATAATGTTCGGTCGTTTTTTCTGCGTCATCCGACCGAGACTCCTGCCGCCTGGCAGGATCGAAAGTGCCGCCGCCGAACCGGTCATATAGCCCAATCGTTTCAAAAATTCTCTTCTTGTGTGTTT
>JAFGPJ010000322.1 GCA_016936275.1 Sedimentisphaerales bacterium | reverse complement strand
GTTCTTGACCAGCTCGGCTCGCATTTCTTCGTTTGTCAAACAGAGCTGCGCACGTTCGTGAACGCGTTTGCCGTCGATTTCGCTGAACCATTCGGGATGGTCCTTGAAGTATTTTTCCGGCGGGATAAGTGGGAAGAACGTGTGGACGAAGCCTTCGTATACGTGTTTACCGCCGCGTTTTTCGTCCAGACGCTCGCTGTTGCCATTGCTCTTGTTCCGGACGGCCCAGTCACCGTCGAAGGCGTCGAACCAGAAGCTCTCACGATATTCCAGGGCCGGCACATAACGAATATTGAGTTGGCCGATTTTAAGCGTCGGCTTGATTGGAATAGTACTGGCTTTCGACGACCACCACCGGCAGCCGACATGCTCTTCGAGGAAGGTATATACCGCATAGAGTGTACCGCGAGGCCGGCCGCCGGCCAGGATCAAATCGTCGCCGACGGTGCGGATGACAATGCCGTCGGAGCCGAGTCCTTCGGTTGAGAAATCCACCACCGCCAATTTAGCCGCCCCCGGGCCGACAAGCAATCGGGATTGGCCGGCGGCAGGAGGGGCTTTAATCTCGAATTTAGCACCTGTAATCTGTTGGAGAAAACCGGCCAGCTCATCTGCCGCATATCGTTCCGATTCAATAGCGTCCTCGGCAATAACTATAACGACTTTTGCTGTGTTGTTTTGTGCTATCGTTACTGTCTGGCCAGTCGCTGTTTGTACATGTCCGACAGTAAGCGACAGCACGACAAGCAGCAGGGCTGTTTTTTTTCTTCGTAACATCATTGTGCGACTTCCTTAAAAAGGGACAGTTAATTGTCTTTATTTTTTCGCGCCTGTATGGTGGCGAGCTTACCGTCTTCGAAAAGGTGGATCGTGCCATCTCCCATGGTTTGTACGCGTGGCTTGATGCCTCTGATCCACAGCTTAAAAGCGGTAGAATGCATATTTTTTGCTTCCTCGATAAACACTGCATCAGGTTTGCCATAGTTTTCGAAATGTACTTTGTACCCTGTTGGCTTGGAAGGGCATTTGGTCACTGACATGCTGTTTGGAATATCGTTAATCAATTCGTCCATGTTTTCTGGGAGCCGGCCGTTTTTTTCCTATATGCTTCTATGTACAGATAGAGGTTTTTCTGTTGCTCTCCGCATTCCTGCACTTCGGCGAAAACTCGACCGACAGCAGTGTTCATGTCAAATATCTCTCCTCCGGGCATGCTCTGTCCCAAGACGACCAGCGGCGTTTTCCACAACCAAAACTGCAATCCGCCCCAAATCAATACAAGTATAACTATGCCAGCTATGGTAACTTTATGAGTTGTTTTTATACTCATTTGATTTGAGTCCTTTTTTTATATCAGACACTTTTGAGATTTATACTTCGCGTAATACTGAAATACTGCGTCGTATTGTTATAGCTCCGATTATTAGTATGCCTTTTCATGGCTTATAATATATTCAATTTCCCGGACAACTTATAGATAAATTTTCTAAAGTTATTCACTTTGTTAAACGGAATGTACAACCAGCAGATTTATGGTTTGAACCGTTCTACAAGGTCAATAGAAGAAGAACCTGGTCGAATTACTCCAGGCACTTAAAGTGAAGCCTTTATGTCTTAAGTTGCGTAACTATGCAGGCCGGAGAAGATTCTGGAGAGATTGACCCAGAGTAGTGTTATAATAATGGCAGCCATGCCGGCAATCGCCCAGAGACTGCTGATTCGCGGGTGCTTTTTGCCGAACATGTAGCGGAAGTGAAAATATCCGAGGAAGACAAGCCACGATGCCAGTGACCAGAGCTCTTTCGGGTCCCAGCCCCAGTAGTCGCTCCATGCCTGTTTGCCCCAGTAGCTGCCGAGTATGAGACCGAGCGTAAGCAGAGGAAAGCCGACGCAGACGATTGCGTACGTTGCTTCTTCAGGCGGCAGGAGATTTTCGCCGGGCTTTGGATTCCGGCCAGCAAGCTGACAAATTGCCTGGAAAGTGGCCTTCGCCATAAAGATGTATGAGAACATGTAAACTGCAACGTGAGGCGTAAAGAGCCAGCTCTGAAGGGCGGGGGGGAGTTGCTGCGGCTCGGCGTTAAACACGAAGCCGGCGGGAAAAAGAACGATTGCTCCTATGAGCATATCAGCAGCGTAACCTCCCACCCTTAAGGCACGCCGGCAAAACAGCGAGACCGGATAAATCATGCCGAGGCATAAGAATACTTCAAAAAGATTCTGAAGCGGCACGTGCCGGACGTGATACCAGCGGTAACCGAATGAACAAACGGCTATTGCGAAGCCGAGAAGGTATATAGCGTGCCCGGCTTTTGGCTGGCGAAGAATGGTCGTGACAAACGCCAGTAAATACGCGGCGATTGTCATGTAAACCAGTAAACCCTGAATTGTGTATTTAATTTCCATTTATGTGCTTTTCGCCTTAAACCTTGAAAAGATGTGTCGGAGCCACATATGCCAGGTGACGCCGAGGCAGAGCATCCAGTAGCCGGCATAAACTACGTACAGGCCCGTGTCGGAAACGACCTGTAGAACGGTATATTGCCCGGCCTTGTCATCGTACGAACTCTGGTAAAAATGATAGCCGCCGAAGTGCAACGGATGGTTAACCTCGATATCTTTTTCGGCGACGACCTTATCGCCTTTGACAATCTGCAGCTCGCTTATGTAATCGCTGATGACTCTATGATAACTCAGCAGGAATTTGTCCTGGCCGTGACTGTGTCCGGGAAAGCGCTCGAATACGTACTGGGTAGATGTCTGGCCGCCCGGTTCGGTAATCTGAACTTCAAGAGCAGGATTCGATCCGGGTGAAGGATCGTCGAAGGGGACAGGCTTGCCTTCTTCAATTCCTATTTTGAAGTTCTCGTATGATTTTACGATTTTTATGGTACCGGCGTCATCGCCCAATGGAACTTCTTTGCCGGTTTCGACGGGCACTTTCCATCGCGGGCCATCGCTGCTTAGAATTCTCAGATATACCGGCTGGTAATATTCTATTTTGAAGTCTTTCAGTTTGAGTGAAAAAGGCAGATCTTTCTGCTCGTTAGTGACGTCAAGGAATACATGATTTTCAATGCTGCCTTCGTATATCGCCATTCGGCCTGTGCGGATTTTATCGATTCCGAAGAGCTTTTTCTGAAGGTTATGTCCGGCTTGCGAGCCCCACATTCCGCCGGCAAGAATCAGCACACAACCGGCATGAATCAGCAACAATCCGGGCACACGAAGCAGCCGGCGAAAAGCTGCAATCCCGACGATTAACAGAATTGTCAGCGCCGTCCAATAAACTACCAGTGGAGGCTGATTAAAAAACTGCTGCGCCCGCTCGGCACCGATAAACGCACCATAAATGGACAGGAAAGTCAGCACAATAATCAGCAACAGACCCAGCCACATTATAGCGCGTCTATACTTATACATCCGGTCCCCTTAATATCAATCAACTTTGTAAGGTCAATTATGCGCAATAAAGCATTCTTTTCAAGAGTATTTATATACGGGTGATAGTGCCCATGGTTCGATTTAAGTCAGTTCGCAGTTGATATTGACCTTTGTAGAAAGTAAAATGCAACACAATTGAATGAATGATCATCGACAATATTTAATCCCCAAATTCATTTGGGGGTGCCTTTAGGATACCTTTAGAAAGATTTGCATGAAGTCTCTTACAGTTGCAACACGAGGCGGGGCGCTGGCTATTGCCCAGACAGAACATGTCATCGCCACTTTGGAAAAAATCCATCCCGGCCTGAAAATCAAAATCAAGGAAATCACAACCGCGGGCGACAAGGACAGGCGGACTGCCCTTTGGACCTTAAAAGAGACGGGTTTTTTCACTTCTCAGGTAGAAGATGCCCTGATAGCCCACCAAGCCGATTTTGCAGTCCACAGCTTCAAGGACCTGCCCACCGCCCAGCGGGAAGGACTGACTATCGGGGCGGTTTTCGACAGAAAGTTTGTCGAGGATTGCTTAGTGACAAGAGAGCCGGTCGATTCTATCGAGAAGTTACCCGCCGGTGCAAAAATCGGCACATCGAGCTTGAGGCGCGCCGCCCAGCTAAAACATTTGCGATCCGACCTTGAGCCGAAGCCTATTCGGGGCAACGTACAAACGAGATTACGAAAGCTTGAGGCGGGCCATTTCGATGCAATCCTCCTGGCGCGTGCCGGGCTGGAACGGCTCGGCCTGGCCGACAAAATCTCCTTGATTTTCGATCCGGCGATGTTCATTCCCGCCCCGGCCCAGGGCGCACTGGCCGTCCAGACCAGGGCCGAAGACATCGAGACCAACGAAATCATCGCCGCCATCAATGACCAAAGAGCCAGAACAGCAGCCGCCGCCGAGCGAAAAATCCTGACCACAATGCAGTGCGGCTGCCATGCCCCGGTCGGAGCCTTCGCCGAAATCACAGGCGGTGAAATTCACATCCGCGCTTTCATCTGCGACCTTCAGGGCAAAAACTTCATCAGCGGAGAACTTGCCGGCCCGGCTAAAGATTCCGAAAAACTCGCCGAAAGGCTCGCTAAAGAACTCTTAACAGCAGGCGGCAACCAAATCCTCGAATATCTTGAGAAGGACTAATCTTTCTTTAGGTGCGATTTTAAGAGATTTGTTGAGGTATAGCTATTGTCTCCATGATAGTTTGTGATAATGACTCCTTTAACAAGGTTCCGGACATGCGGATGATACCAGTACTCTTCCTTGTTTTTTATAATTTGCCCATTTTCGTTTTGTAGGGAGCTTATTATCTGAACATGCTGGCAATTTTCAAACTTGCCGGCAGGAACTGTAATGGTTTCATCCTTCATACGCTTCGCAATGTACTCGATAGGGATTGAAAATCCGGCAAATTCCATGTTTGTCCTGAGGGTTTTTTCTTCGCCGGGTTTCAATAGCCAGAAGACGGGAATCGGAGGGGTGATAAGAAGTGTAAACATATATTCGATGTCGATCTTATGGAGCATGTTCTTCGAGTCTATGTATGAAGTTGAAGGATTGGAATCTTCGCTTCCCCACATGTTTTTGAGCAGGTACCGTTTTTCCGCTCCTTCACCTTTGATTGCCGTCACTTCAACTGTCCGGTCGTCTTTAACCATTGCGGAAGGATCAGCGTAGGGGCGCGGACCTTCGTGTTTATAAATCCACTTTTCACCCACCTTCCAGTCTTCGGCATAAGCATTTCCGCCGGACAAAATTAAAAGTGCGGCAATAACTGAGAGTAAATTGAATTTGTACATAGCTGCCATCCTTTCTTTTGTATTTCTTAGAGTTTTATTTCTTAGTTATTTTTTATACTAAAGCAGGCGCAGAGTCAAACATTCATGTTAGGAAATGGATGAGGAAAATCATCGGCATTTTATTCTTTTTCATGGTAAGGTAGAAAAATAGAAAGAGAAGTTTTTTTGATACCTTTGTATTCAACGATGTTAGCAGTAGCCTTTGAGTGGCGTTGAAGAATCAGAAAGCCAGAAGGTTCACAGTTCTTAGTCGGTATAATGTTGAGGTCGTTGGAATTGTGGTGCATTCTGGTAATATTCTTTCACTGAAGGGTGAACAAGTGCGGCCAAATTATTGGCATTTTGGAGTATTATTCCAGATTTAGTCCGGACTCGTGATATGGCAACATACGCTTGACCAGAAGCGAAGTTTATTCTGTTCCCGTCGATATTGGCTTTATCAAGAGTCATCCCCTGTGACTTGTGTACAGTGATAGCATAGGCAGGAATGAGAGCGTACTGTCTGACAATGAAATCTGACTCTTCCTGGTTATTTCGAGGATTTACTCGTTTTTTCTCAAACTTGAAGGGAACCATTCTTGTTAGCCCAATACCTGGTCTGTCGAATTTGACGTCTATCCAAAGAGGCAGGCCAGTCCCCTCAAATCTGTCCGGGGACATATTGATTATGGTTCCCAGATCGCCGTTCACGAGTCCCCCGTGGTTCTGTATGCACAAGACACGCATAGAACATTTCAATATGAGACGTGTTTCTGCTCGCGTATTGTTGGCGAGCCATGCTAATGCACGATTCTCTGTGTAGTCGGAGCGACTTATTTCAGGACACGCTATGCTTTGGATAGGAGGATGATTTATCTCTCTAATGCGCTCGTTGTTGTAGTTGCTGACCTCGTTATTTGTACCGCAAAGCACGGGAAAATCCGTATCGAAATTGTGATCGACGTCGTCAAGAAATGTCCAATTTGGATCACCAAGACGCAAATCCTCCAAGAATGCTATGAAATCGTGTTCAGCTTGTCGGTAAATGGTCTGAAGTTGTATCAATTTGAAGTCCGCAAAAAATTCAGAGCCGAAAATTAAATCTGGATGACCTTCATTCGTTGTTCTTATAGGTGGGAGCTGAAAGAGGTCACCAACTGCAAGAATTCCTATGCCGGGTCTGAGCCGTGTGAGAAAGCGTTCAAAGGTGAGTCTATCGAGCATGCTTATCTCGTCAATGATAATAACTGAGGTATTTGAAAATCTTTGCCTACCACGTTCTATTCTTTCAGGAGTATCCGGCATTTCCGATATGGGCAGTATTGCAGCAGAATGCAAAGTCCCAAGTCCTTTAATATATGCAGATAACCGTAAGCCTGTTACCTCACGAATCTGACATGCACCAATACCTGTTGTGGCAGCCAGCACAACTTCCCTTTGTCTCCGTGAAATATCGCGTGCTATGTTTCTGACCATATAGGTTTTGCCCGTTCCGGCACTGCCAGTAAGAAAAAGATGCTTGCCTTGGAGAAGACTGCTTACAATATCCTGAAGAAGTTCTGGGCTGCCGCTATCAAAATATGGTTTTTGTTGTGACTTCTGGATTTGTTCAATTATTTTGTGAGGTGATCTTTTTCCAATGAGATAGCCTATGATTACTGCTAAAACTACTAATAAGAACATGTAATCCATTGCATTCTCCCCACGGTTAATAGTTGAGGACTCTGAAACAACGACAACTCCTGTTTAAGTTTGTATTTTGTTCTGGCGGCTATTCCGCGCTGCTTAGTATTTTATAATTGTATTGTGTATTTACTAATTAGCAAGAGGATGGATTTGGAAGCAGAAATGCAAATTTCTACAGACGCCAAGTAATGAATTTAGGTGAAATATCTTCTATTTTTATCACTCGGCTGATAAGTAAAACCGTGGAATACAGTCAATTTATGTCTTAGGAAGTTTTATGCCTATTCGCGTTCTGCAAAATTGATGGTATATTGTGCGTTTTTCTGTTATGGTAGAGAACGATATGAAAAAAGGTTTTGTATATCTCGTTGGGGCCGGGCCGGGAAGGGCGGATTTGATAACCGTTCGCGGAGCTGAGGTGCTTAAGGCGGCTGATTGTATGATTTACGATAAGCTGGCTAATCCGGCGTTGCTGCAGTTTGTTAGTAAGGACGCTGAGATTATCCACGTGCCCAAGCGTATCGGCGAAGGCTCGTGCACGCAGGATGAAATAAATAAGGTGCTGGTCGAGAAGGCATTGGCCGGCAAGACGGTGGTGCGGCTCAAGGGCGGCGATCCGTGTATTTTCGGCAGGGTGGCGGAAGAGCTTGCCGTGCTGATAGAGGCGGGGGTCGATTTTGAAATCGTGCCGGGCGTTACGGCCGCTGTTGCGGTCTCTTCCTATACCGGCATTATGCTGACCGATAGGGAGTATAGCTCGCAGGTGACTTTCGTTACCGGCAGGGAAGCCGAAGGCAAGGAAGGCACTAATATCGACTGGGATGTGCTGGCCAGATTCCCCGGCACCATCGTTTTCTATATGGGCATGGGTACGCTCGAATCGACCGCCCGGTCACTGATTGACAATGGCAAACCGGCGGACACACCGGCGGCTGTCATAGCAAATGCTACTTTCCCGTCTCAGCGAGTGGTCAGGGCACCGCTTGAGCGAATCAACGAGACGTGCGAGCAGCAAAAGATAAAACCACCTGCGATTGTAGTCATTGGTGCCGCAGCAGCCAGCGATACGAGATTCGACTGGTTCACGAAAAGGCCGTTGTTCGGCAGGAGCATCGTCATGACGAGGGATGCTGCCGGTAATGCGGATTTTGCGGCTAAGATAATCCAGCGGGGCGGCAATCCGCTGGAATTTGAGACCATCCGAATCAAGCCTTTGACGGACTCGAATGATTTTCTGCGAGTGCTTGCAAAGATATCACAATACGACTGGGTTGTCTTTACCAGCGGCAACGGCGTGACTACTTTTTTCGACGCACTGGAAAAGCTGGGTAAGGACGCCCGAGTTTTCGCCTTTGCGAAAATTGCTGCCATAGGCGACAAAACCGCAGACAGGTTGGGCGAGTTTGGCATAAAAGCGGATTTTGTGCCGGGTGTTTTTACGAGCCGGGAGCTTGGAAAACAGTTGATCGGCTTTACAAATTTGCAGAACAAGAAGATTTTATTGCTGCGTTCGCAGCTTGCTTCGAACGAGCTGGTTGAAACGTTAGCCGGAGCCGGCGCAGAAGTCGATAACGTTGCGGTTTATACTGCTATATCGGCAAATAGCGAATCCGGCTGGCTGGCCGATGGAATAAGTAAAGGGACTATCGACTGGCTGACATTTGCAAGCCCGTCTTCGGTCGATGGATTTTTTGAACAATTCGACAGCAAAGCAGTAAATTCAAGTAATGCGAAAGTAGCATCTATCGGGCCGGTAACATCCGAACGATTAAAGGGTCTTGATGTTAAGGTGGACGTGACAGCTCGAGAGCACACTCTCGATGGATTACTTGATTCCATAGAAGAACAGGAAAATAAGAGCTAAAGCCTAATACGAAACAGGAGTTTTATAATGGGTTTTCCGAAGAACAGGATGCGGAGGCTGCGTAGCAGTCCTTCGATGCGAAGGCTGGTACGCCAGACGAGTGTGAGTGTGGATGGCCTGGTTTATCCGCTTTTCGTCCGTGAGGGCGAGGGAATTAAGGAGCCGATTAAGTCGATGACGGGCTGTTATCATTTTTCGCCGGACACAGTTGCCGACGAAGCCGCTGAGGTTTCTTCGCTGGGAATACCGGCGGTGCTGCTTTTCGGCCTGCCGGGCAGGAAAGATGATATCGGCTCGGAAGCCTGGGCGGAGAACGGTGTCGTTCAGCGGGCGATTCGCCAAATCAAGAAAGCGACGCCGGAGCTTTTGGTCGTTACGGATGTTTGTCTTTGCGAGTTTACCAGCCACGGGCACTGCGGCGTAATTAAAGACGGCAAGGTCGATAATGATCCGACCTGTGAGCTGCTTGCAAAGATGGCCCTGTCGCATGCTCAGGCAGGCGCCGATATTGTTGCTCCCTCGGATATGATGGATGGCAGGGTGAGGTATATTCGCGAAGCACTGGAAGAGAACGGTTTTGAAAATGTTGCTATTATGTCGTACGCAGCCAAATACGCCTCCGCGTTTTACGGCCCGTTCAGGGACGCCGCCGAGTCGGCACCTGCTTTTGGCGACCGCAGGAGCTACCAGATGGATCCTCCAAACGCCGACGAGGCGATGGCCGAGATTGCTCTCGATATCGAAGAAGGCGCCGATATCGTTATGGTCAAACCGGCACTTGCTTATCTCGATATCATCTACAGAGCCAGGCAGCGTTTCAATTGTCCCATTGCCGCCTACAATGTCTCTGGCGAATATATGATGATAAACGCTGCCGGCGCCGAAGGTCTTGTCGATACAGAAGCGACAATGATGGAAGTGTTGACCGCCATCAAACGTGCCGGTGCTGATATTCTTATCACGTACTTTGCCAAAGAACTGGCTAAGCTGTTGTCATAACACCTACAGGATATGTCCTTGAGTAGTGCGATTCGGAGCAGCCGAACACATCTCATGAATGAAAAAAGGGCTGTGAACAGCTAAGTGCTCACAGCCCGAATTGCATATTCAAAATCTACTTGATACTACGGACATTGAATCAGCCACGTGTCTGAATAGTATACCAGGTCATTCATATCGACGTCTCCATCACCGTCGTGATCTTTGCACATACAGCAGAGTGGCTGCTCCGGGATGATGTAGTAGTCTTCCGTTTCACCGATCAGGTATTTCCCCTGAGGTCCTGAGCCGGCATTGCCTAACTCACCGGGATTGCTGCCGGTCTTCCACGGCTGCTCTGAAAGAGTGATTCTTATCCAGATATGTTCTATATTATCAGGATGCCATGGCCGGAACGCCGGTGAGGTGATTGTATTTAGCCCGACCGGCAGATTGAACAAGAGCTGGTTCTGTACCGCCCACTCTGGTGCGGGGCCTTCGGCACAATCGACAACATCGTCCCAGTCACCATCACGGTTCCAGTCGCACCAGATATTAACCCATAGGTCGACGCTCGGATCAACCACAGTAAGCTTATAATCGATTGTCGTCCAGCAGCAATTTGGCAAATTCAACGTGTTCTTGAGGTCAATGGCATCATCACCATTATCGCGGTTCGCAGTAGTACCCGGACTGGTTATGATATTGTTACTGGGATCCTCATCAGGACCGGTGTCGGCTTCTGTTTCCCTGGTAATTGATGTACCAAGATATGCCACCACCTCGCTGTTCAAATGGACTGGCCCGAAAGGTCCTGTCCCGCTGCCGTCATTATAAACGGTCGGGAAATGGGCCTGGATTGAGTATGGTAGCCCGGTGTGGCCGGAGGGATATGCGTTCATAGGTCTATTATTGTTATTTGTGCTGTCTGGGGCGTCGCCAAGGTCAGTTTTTCCTGGAAGTACGATTCCCGAGCAGCTAATACTGATCAAACCTTCACCTTTCTCGGAGCCGTAGCCTCCAACCTCGATAAGATACTGGCTTCCTGCGACTGCAGCAAAGGTGACCGCTGACTGATAACCTGCTCCGGCGTCATCATTACATTCGATCAAGTCATCCGCTATTGGGTAGCATTCGCACCCCTTATATACGGCGAGCATCGTATCGTAACTGCTGCCGGCCAGGCTGACGGTTACGTTGCCGGTGCAAGTGGCTGTATAGCAGTACCAAATGTTCGGGCTGGTCATGCAGAGGCCGGGGCCGTCGAATGTCGCATCGGTTGTGTCGAACGGCTGGTTCTCTACATCGCCTATTGATTTCGCATCGTCACAGTCGTCTTTTGACGTCGGAGGGACAACTCCATCGCAACTGACGGTCAGAAAACCAAGACCGGTTTCGTTGCTGTAGCCCCCAACCTCGATAAGGTATTGGTT
>JAFGPJ010000321.1 GCA_016936275.1 Sedimentisphaerales bacterium | reverse complement strand
TAATAACGATTACGTCCGGAGGGAATCTCGGCGTTCCACAATGCTTCGACAAATTTTCGTGCCCGCTGACCGTTCGTTGCCGCCAAAGAGGCAACAGCATTCGTGCTCATCAGGCCGGTCGAATGTGCCTTGCCTAAAGGTGTGCCGTCAAGCTCGTATTGGTCCACGTAAGTATCCATCCCCTGCGACTCGAAAAACGCTTGAAGCCGGTCGCTCAGATCTCTTTCTCGCGGGTCTTTCGCCCACCATGACCAATCCACGGCCCAATTACTGGCCGTGCGCCACGCATCATGCCGAAACGCATCGGTCCGGCCAAAGAACTTGAACGGCGTGCCGTCGAAGTTGGCATAGTTTGGATTCAAGGCCGTTTTTGGGTGCGTGGTTCGTTGAAAGAAATCGCGGCTGGCCATAGCGGCACGATACCAGAAGGCCCTATCCTCCTTCGGTCCCCATCGGGCCCACAATTCATAGAATGCAGGTAAATGGTAAGATGGGTCGGTCATGTGGTTCCGTCTGGAATCGGGCGAGAAAAGAATCATGGCATGTTCATCATTGACTTCCTTGCCCACGGTCTGTTCTCTGGCAAATCTTCCTTTGACCAAGCCTGTAATCGGCTCGCGGTGCACCATGTCAGTTAGAAGTCTGTCCGCCTGGGCCTTGTAATTGTAGATGCCCGAGCCGTTACCCCATCGCCCGGCGGCAAAATAAAGCGCCATCGCATAATATTCTTCTCCGTCCGGCGCCGGCAGCTCGCTCATTGGAGTGCCGTCGTAACGCATCTGCCACGAAAAGAAACCGTAAGTGGGATGCTTGGGATCATCATGGTACATATAGGTTTTGGACCAGTTCCACAAAGCGTCGAACTCGGCTTTCTTATCTAATTGCACGGCAATCATCATGCCGTACGACATGCCCTCGGAGCGCACGTCGTTATGATTTATATCGGGCATATATGCCAGCAGACCATTTGCATTGGAACCAGAAGGATAATAAAGCGCCTGCGTGTTAGGGTCGCCGTGGAAAAAATGTTGGTACGCCTTGTTGATTTTCGCGGTTACTTGTTCATCTGAGTATCCGACTTCGACGAATAAATTGCGGTATTTACCGGTAACGAAAGCGCCTGAACCGTCGATGTCACTCTGAGTCGAGCTTGCTTCAGTCTTAGCCGTACCGCCGGTGAAATAGCTTTCCGGTGGGCCCAGATAGCTCGGCTTAACTCCTCCGGCATCGACTACAATTTTTTGCAGCACAATACCCGGATCGACCATCCAGAATTTTAGAACATGCTCGCCCGGCTTTTTCAGAATGTGTTCGGAAATCGTCACTTTAATATTTTCACCGACTGCCTTTTCCCATGCCGGGGGGTACTTCCAGTCGGGAACTGTGTCTTTCTCATGGATGTTGATAATTTGCGGCGTCTGGTCATCGAATGAAATGGCATATCGCAAACCTTGTGCGTTATGGAAGTTTTGGGTGGGGCATAGATATACATTGACTTTAATTTTGCCGCTGCTAAAAAGATGCAAACAATATTCTAAACGAGGGCTGTTTCTGCCGGGCATTTGACTTTTTGCTGTGACCGGCATGGGTATTATGCCGGAAAGTGTCCGGCCTAAATTCGGAATATGCAGCCATTCGATGGGCTCAGCATTGACAGCTTTCGTATAATGTTCAGCCTCTATGGAAATGTATCTGTTACTCTCGACAAATCCTCTGACTTGATTCCGTTCTGACGTTGCAGGATTGTTGATAACAGCCTGAATATCGACACTTTTCTCATTGGGTCCGGCGACCGTAATTGCAGCGCGATGCGTTCCTTTCGGGGCTTGTTGCCAATCTACACTAACCCCCACTCGCTGCTCCTTATCAATCTTTCCTCTGTTCGGTGTCACTTTCAACCACGGCTGTCCCGATTCGATTGTGTAATCAAAAGGCTTCCGGCCGCGATTGAAGACTTCGATGCAATATCTCTGCTGATTGAAGGAGTCGAACTCAGGCAGCACTGCCTCAGTCTTCTCCATCGGCCACCAGCTATCCGAGCCTTCTATGGATACGCCCATATCCGCCGCAGTAGGTATCTCAATCTCGTCCACTTTGGGCATGACGTCTTTTTCCGGCTGCTGCCAGTACGTGTAGCTGATATGAGTCTGATCCATCATGTGGTTCCATTTGCCGCCGGCCATAACCTTGTTGTAATAGTGAGAAATCTCTTGGTCTTTGGTAAATAATTCTCTGGCCTTTTTCGCCATATCATTAGTGGCGGCACGATCTTGTTTTGTATAAAAGTGATTCTTCCCACAAGTCAGACGAAGCTCGTTCAAATTCGCACAAGCTGTCACCGGATGCAGCACAAGCTGATAGTAAGCGTCCTTGTATTCGGCGGGCATGGCATCATTAATCCGTTCGGCCTCTTCGGCTAATTTGTTGTAATCGGATACTACTGTTTCAAATTCCCGGTAATTTATAAGACTGTAGGTATCGGAAGCCAGCATCTCAGGCTTCCGGCGGCTGTTGTATTTCGTATATCTGGAGAGAATCTCACCGATAGCCGAAGCATGCTCCGGACCGAACTGCTGCTGTGCCCAAACCCTGGTATACTCGGGCAAACGCACTGCCGTCCACTGTTCGGGATTCCAGGCATAATCCAGGAAAAATTCGATAGGAAATTCCATAGGCTTAAGGTCGCCGACGTTCACAAGCCAGATTCTATCCACGCCGTGACGATAACACAGGTGCATCTGCTCCCAGATGCGGGCTATCGGATTCGTATTGACCCACTTATAATTTCTGGGTCCGCCTACAAAATCGAAATGATAATACATGCCGTATCCGCCGGAACGTGGAGGATCATCAGGGCTGGGTAACCTGCGTACGTTTCCCCAGTTATCATCGCACAGCAATAACGTGACATCTTCCGGCACCCGCATGCCTTTGTCATAGTAGTCCTGCACTTCCTTATATAACGCCCATAGCTGTGGTATGGTGGTCACGTCTTTGCCCGTGACGTCAGCGAGGATTTTACGCTGGTCGGCTACAATCTTCTCCAGCAGGGCGATGTTTGTTTCCTCGCTCATGGCTGTATCGCCGTCGCCGCGCATAGCCAAAGTGACGATGCTTTCGTTCGAGCCCATTCGCTCGATTCCTTCGGTCCAGAACTGCCGCAGCTTTTCGGCGTTGGTCTCGTAATTCCATGCGCCTCCGTTAATTTTTTTCCACTCAGCGTGGGCACGCATCATCGGCTCGTGGTGAGTGGTGCCCATTACTATGCCGTATTCGTCAGCCAACCTTGGATTATTAGGGTCGTCGCTGTTGAAGCTCGCCCACCACATAGCAGGCCAGAGATAATTGCCTTTCATTCGAAGGATAAGCTCAAAGACCTTCTGGTAAAACTCATGGTTGAATCCGCCGAATTTTTCCACTGCCCAGCGACCCAGCGCCGGTTCTTCATCGTTTAGGAATATCCCCCGGTATTTGACCGCCGGTGGCCCCTGGACATATTGACCTGCTCTGATATAAAGAGCATCATTATGTTTTACCGGCACATCGGCCCACCAGTACCAAGGTGATACTCCTATCTGTCCGGACAGGTCGTAGACGCCATAAATGGTTCCTCTTTTATCGCTGCCGGCAATAATCAAACCTTTTTCAACCCCGGGCAGAGGCTCCGGCACGACTTCGATTAGAAACGATTCCCATTTGCCGGTAATTTGCGCTACATCGATTTTGCCATCCCGGATTAATCGGTCAATGATGGTGCTTTTTTCAATCGTACCGACAATGACCGTGTTTGCCCCAAGATCGGTTTGCTCATGAGTGATTTTGGGCGTCCGGTCTGTTACACGTTTTATGTCTGTCTGTAAATCTTTTACCGCGAGCACGACGCCCGCATAATCCTGAGAATCAACGTAAAGTATCGCGAGCCGATCTTTTTGTGCCAGGCAGAAGCTGTCCCGACTGTAAAAAAGATCCATGTATTGCGTTTGGCTGACAGCCGAAACAACGCCGGGACATATAAGGACTATTTCGATGATTACCAGAATTTTAAGGACAGATTTCATCATCTCATCTCACTTTAAGGTATCTTTCAGCAAACGTCAGGAACGTCGGCCAGTTCGGCCCGGGAGTATGCCCGCCGCTATGCTGGCGGAAAGCAACGTCCCCGTCTATTAGTGTGGTTTCTATTGGTGGAAATTCGGTCGTTCCCATGTCCTTCTTGCCTAAGAGCTTATACACCGGCCCAGTGCCAACCGCGGCCAGAAACATGCCCTTTGCATCCACCCATGCATCCCCATTAAACGAGCCGCTGCTAATGAACACGGGTCGCGGTGC
>JAFGPJ010000044.1 GCA_016936275.1 Sedimentisphaerales bacterium | reverse complement strand
GCTTCGATATAGAAAGCCCGCATCGTGCCGTTTGAGGCGCCCGGGATCGTACCAGTATAGATACCATCGCCTCCAACAGAATCATCGCCTGAACCATTGTCAAGCATAGATATACTTCTGACTACACCGCTGCCTTCTGAGCGATATAACAGATTAACTAATGCTACGCCATCATTATCAGTTACACGTGCTGTTACGATAATCGGCTCGCCGGAAGCCGGCAGAACCGGTTCGTGTTTGACGTTAAGAATATCAGGCCCGCGATTTGTCACGAACGCGGTGTTTTGCCTGCCGGGAGTGCCCAGGTCGAGAGGCATCGTCAGCTCGAAGGAATTTGCAGGTCGAGGTGGTTGAGTAGGCGATCGTTCCCGTGATGTCCGTAATAGAAGGAACTGGCATCCTCGCAGCCATCTGGCCCAGCCGCGAAAGGTTACCGTACCTGCCGTAACATTCGAAATAGATTGATTAATTCGATTAGCTCCGGGATCACCGTGGCCTGTCGCAATCAGGTGAAGTGACCGGGAGCCTGAGTGGCAGTCAGCCGTAGTCACGAATGAGCGAACGTGATTGCCGAGAATTCGCCAGCCGGACTCGCCGCTCTCGAAGCCGTTGTTACTCAGGTGGTTCGTGCCGCTGATAACCAATTCCAGATCATCGATCAGCATCTCGCCGCGATTGAGCAGCAGAATATCGAAGATGTTGACCTGGTCATGTCGATATCTTGAATCGTTGCTGTTAATGGTAAACGAGAATTGCTCCCATACGGTCTTGCCGGACTCGTCGCTGTCAGCCCAGGCATCGGGTGTATCATTGTCGCTGTCCGGGTCGCGCAGCTCCAGACTTGCTCCCTGGCCATCGGCCCAGCTCGGCCAGCGGCCTCCATCGTAATAGGTAACCTCGTCGGCAATGATCATCAGAACCTCAACGTCGCCCGTAAGCGGGTCCACGTCTTTGTATGGATAAGACAGCCTGATACGCTCGCTGTGATCGTCAAGACTGCCCGTGTACGGCCCGACGAGGTTCGCGCCAATAGTCAGATTTTTATACACCCCGGCAATAAAATTCGGATCCTTTGCAACCACAATATACGAATCAGGAGGTAATACAGTGCCGGAGCTGAAAATGTAGCTGATACCGTCGGTAAATTCCCATCCGGTAAGCGAGACCGTCCTGGCGCCGCGATTGTACAGCTCGATATACTCGTAGCGTTCATCCCGTGTGCCGTGATGATACATGATTTCGTTTATTACAATATCGTTTATTGCCGGACGGGCATTAGGCCCGCCAAATGTGGCAGAAGACAGAAAAGCGAGAGAATCGGCCCCGTCAGGAAAACGTCCGAACGTTATTTCAGGCTCTATCGCTCCATAGCTCACTGCATCAAGTACTCGTAAAGGTACGGGGACCGCATCATCCGTAGCAGCCGTCAAAAAAACCGTCTCGCCGGATGACGACAATCCGAAATCGAATTCGCCGGCCCCTGCTCCTTCACTAATTGCTAAAAAATCGCCGACATCCAGTACGGTACCATCCGGTATCTTGTATTTCAGCAGCTCGGTCTCATCGTCGCTTAGATAAACGTTGCTAAGATCGACAGCAATCGGGCCGGGATTGTAAAGCTCTATCCGGTCGGCGCCTGAGGCCGCATCACTGTTGGCCAGAACTTCGTTGATTAACACCCGGGCGCGGGAATCGACGGCGCCTTTTTTGGCTTCGATAACTGCACGAAGGATCGGTGCTCCTAAACAATCCGAACTGCTTGTAAGACTGGCATTATGAATCTGGATAGCAAGGACGTTGGTGCCCGGAACCAGCAGGTTTATATAACTGGACAGATCCGCTTTAGTGACTAAGCCATCTGAAGCCTGCCCACTACCCTGATCGAACGCTGGCGGATTTCCTGAAATGTCACCCGAATCGGCTACACGTACACCATTCAGATACAATACGAACGCATCGTCATAACGAACCTCAACTTCAAGGTTAGACAGACCACCAACCTGATCAGCGGTTAGTGTGAACGGCAAGCGGGCATATATAGAAATATAGTTTCCCTGCATGTCGTTCAATTGGGTTCCAACATACTGCAGCTCGCCCGGATCGCTACTATACCCATACCCGCTGGGACCATCAAGCCATCCGGTTCTGACAGGATCATCATTGAATTTTATCTCCGTCCAGGTCGTTGCAGCCTGACCATTGGAATCCAGCGATGGTTCCTGTGTTCCTTTGAAATACCGACCAGGGTGTCCTAAATCCACAAGCGTAACCTGAGCCGGGGCTTCGGAATCGGCCTGAACTTCATCAGGCGCGCCCGGTGTGCCGCCTATAAGCAGACTTGGAGACCAGCTTGACGCTTCGGCGGGATCGCCGCCCAGCTTAGCAAAAACCAGCGAGTGCCCCGTTCCATCGGGCGACAGCGGCCATGGCCGTTCGTCATCATATAGAAACGAAATTACAATCCCTCCGTTGTTGTTGGACAACTCGATACGCTCACCGTCGTTATCGAGCCGGCCGGAAAAAGGCCCTACAACACCGGTTATTCCATAAGCCTCTTCAAGAGCCGCCGGATCGCGGGCCAAAACCAGGTACTCCCCACCGTTAATGACCGTGCCGGCGTCAAACACGTATTGTATCCCATTCATAAATGCATAGCCAGTAAGATCTTCGAAAACCGCCCGGTTGTTATACAGCTCGATGAACTCGAGATGTTCGCCCGAATCGGACGGGTGGTACATAATCTCGCTCACGACCAATCCCATGCCGGATTGTGCAGTTAAAAATACGACCATGCAAGCCAATATCAATGAGCGGAACCACTGCTGCTTATTTTGTTTCATGATTTTCCGGCCCTTTCTCCTTCGATGACAGTCAGATTCCGATAACGATAACTAAGTCAATAAATTCCCAAAAGTCTTAAAAAACATATTTTAACAGATTATTCCTGTTTTTTCCATCTTTTTCCCTTTTTTCGGCAACTTTTACAGGCACAGCTAATGTTAAATAAAGAATTTCCTTGGAATGCCGCTATCGAGTTCGTAGTAATGAGTTCATAATTCATTGATGTTGAGTAACGACCTATGAATAATGAACTAAGAACTCATATGCCTGGATTGCCCTTGCAAACGGCAGAATGAAGGTGTGCCCGCCAATCATGGGACAGATTGTAGGAAGAAATGGACAGTCAGCTTTCCAAACGGCAGAAAGCAGATAATCCCCTAATGTCCGGCTTTATACTTTTCCCAGTAATCGGGATAGAATTCTTTGGCTTTAACCTCAAGCTCCTGGTCGCTGATGGCCGTCAGACGACCTTCCAAATCGTACTGGTCGATGACCCAGCGGGCCAGCTTATGGACTCTGATTTTGTTGATTCGGTCATCGCCTTTGAGGCCGAAGAATTCGTTGATCCAGTGGGCCACGCCGTCGGCGCCGCTCTTGTCGGTAATTGCCACTCGCGGGGGCCTTCCCAGCAGCGCGGTCGTATCGAAAATATTGTATATCTGCTCGTCCTGACGCAGACCACCGGCATGAATTCCGGCCCG
>JAFGPJ010000320.1 GCA_016936275.1 Sedimentisphaerales bacterium | reverse complement strand
CGAAGATGGACAAGGTAAAAGCCGATCTGGTGAAACTCCGCTATTTTGCCGGCCTCACACTCGAACAGGCAGCCGGTATTCTCAACCTGCCCGAAAGAACAGCCAAAAGGTATTGGGCACATGCTCGGGCCTGGCTGTATCGGCAGGTTAGTGAAGGCCGGTAGCAACGGTTGATATAATTTTCTTTTTTCATCAGAATTATGGCCCGAAATCGGCCTGAAAAACGCATTAATTAATGGGAGCAAAGAATAAGACGACGAAAGGTTTGATTAGGGAGCTAAAAATATGGTGACAGAAAATTTCAAACAAGCCGGGGAGATCTTTCAAAACGCGATTGAAATAGAAAATCCAGCGGAAAGAGCACGTTATCTGGAAATTGCATGCAAGGACAATCCGAAGCTGCTGGCGGAGGTCGAGGCTTTGCTCAAAGCTCATGAGGAGGCAGGGGATTATCTCGAAGCTCCCGCCTTTGATGCGAATGTGACTCTGGATGGATCGGCACAAATTGAAGGGCCCGGCACGAAAATCGGCCGATACGAGCTGCTGGAGCTCATTGGCGAAGGTGGCATGGGACTGGTCTATCTTGCTGAGCAAAAAGAACCTGTCAAACGCCGGGTTGCTCTGAAAATAATCAAGCCCGGCATGGATTCGCGGCAGGTGATTGCCCGTTTCGAAGCCGAACGACAGGCTCTGGCCATGCTCGACCATCCGAACATCGCCCATGTATTCGACGCCGGCACGACAGAAGCAGGCAGGCCGTACTTCGTTATGGAATACGTCAAAGGTATGTCCATTACGTCGTACTGCGACCAGCGCAAGCTCAATATCGAACAGAGGTTGCGATTATTCGAACAGGTCTGCGAGGCAATTCATCACGCCCATCAAAAGGGAATCATCCACCGGGATATTAAGCCCTCGAACATTCTCGTCTCCGTGCACGGTGACAGGGCGCTGCCGAAGATTATCGACTTCGGAATTGCCAAGGCCGCTGCCAGCACCTTTACCGAGAAGACCATGTTCACTTTTCAGGGCCAGGTGTTAGGCACGCCAGAGTACATGAGTCCTGAACAGGTTGATTTAGCTGTTCAGGACATAGACACCCGTTCAGATATTTATTCGTTAGGTGTGGTTCTTTATGAACTGTTAGCGGGTGTTCTGCCTTTCGAGCGTGAGTCTCTTGGACATCTCGGTTTTGAAGAAGTTCAACGTACTATTCGCGAGCAGGAGCCGGCCTCGCCCAGCATCCGGCTGACAAGACTGGGCGAGCAGGCCAAAACCATTGCCGCCAGTCGCGGCACACAAGTAATCGCCTTAGCAAGGCGCCTCCACCGTGAATTGGAGTGGATACCGCTCAAAGCCATGCGAAAAGACCGCTGCCGACGCTACCGCTCAGCCTCCGAAATGGCAGACGATATCCGTAATTACCTAACCGGCCTGCCGCTTATCGCCGGGCCCGAGACTGCTGTTTATCGCGTCAAGAAATTCGTCCACAAACACGCCGGTTCTGTAGCGACAGTTGTGTTGGTAGCCGCAGCGATAATTCTGGGCTTTATAGTTAGCACGGCCATGTACCTGCGAGCCGAAGATGCCCGACAGAAAGAAGTTGTCGCCAGAACCGAAGCCGAGCAGGCCCGTCAGAAAGAATTTGTTGCACGTACGCGAGCTGAGCAAGCTGAAGAGATAGCCGAGCAGAAGGCGGAAGAACTCCGCCGTTCTCATTATGTCAATGACATTCAACTGGCGGGTTTCAAATACAGTGAGCGTAATATAAGCCGTGTGCGAGAACTGTTGAACGCCTGCCCTAACGACCTTCGCGGCTGGGAATGGGATCGTCTCAATTATATATCAGATCAGTCTTCGATGACTTTACGCGGACACAGTGGCTGGGTGGGTTGTGCGGCGATAAGTCCTGATGGCAAGCTGATAGCTTCGGGAGGACAAACGGACCATACCATAAAGATATGGAACATCATGACAGGTAAAGAATTCATCGCTATCCCGGAAGCACATACGGATATTATTCGCTGTGTTTCGTTTAGTCCGGATGGGAAGCGGCTTGTATCAGGTAGCAATGACAGGACAGTCAAGGTCTGGGACGTGCAGACTGGACGTGAGGTGATGACTCTTCGCGGGTACCCAGAGAACGTCTATGATGCCCGATTTAGCCCGGACGGCAAACTGATCGTTTGTGCGGGAGGGTGGCAAGGAAACATAATAGTCTGGGATGAAGAAACGGGTGAGATGCTTAAGACCCTCACCGGGCATACAGGTGAAGTCTGGTCATTGGCATTCAGTCCCGACGGCAAAAGGATCGTATCCGGCAGCAGGGACAGGACAATTAAGGTCTGGGACGTGGAAACCGGGGCCGAAATGATAACAATTCGTGGGCATCAAGATGGAGTAGATGCTGTCGAATTCAGCCCCGACGGCAAGTGCATTATCTCGGGCAGTCAGGACGGGACAATTAAAGTCTGGGATGTGCTCAGCGGTGCTGAATTGATGACCCTGCGGGGACATGAAAGCAACGTTCCCTCTATTGCAGTCAGCCCGGATAATCAATACATCGCTTCCGGAGGTATGGACAAGACGATAAAGATATGGAATGCTGCAACAGGAGAGAATGTCTTGACCCTTTATGGACATGAGCACTGGATTTTGTCCTTAGCATTTGCCCCGGATAGCAAACGAATTGCCTCATCAGGAAGTGGGGATGGGACGATAAAAGTGTGGGATGTGACGGTAGATCGAGAACTAACCAAACTCGAAGGGCATCAAAGTTTGGTTAGCTCCGTAGCATTTAGCCCTGATGGTAATCGGATCGTATCGGCCAGTGCTGATGGAATGATTAAGCTCTGGGATACAAGAAATCATACTGAATTAAAGATACTCCGTAACAGCCAACAGAAGTGGTTTATTTATTCAGTTGCCTTTAGTCCTGACGGCAGGTACATCGCCTCCGGTGGTTATGCTCAAACATTGAAGATTTGGGACGTCGTTACCGGAGCTGAGACGATGACCTTCCGCGGGCATACAGGCCCCATTGTTGCTGCCGCTTTCAGTCCAGACGGAAAATATGTCGCCTCCGGAAGTGACGATAAAGCACTTAAAGTCTGGGATGTGAATAGTGGTAACCAGGTCGCGGCTCTCCAGACGCATAAGTCCGGCCTGTTGTCTGTCGCATTCAGTCCGGATGGGAAGTTCATAGCATCAGGTAGCCGTGATCCTATGATCAGGATTTGGGACTGGCAGGCCGGGCGTGAGTGTTTTGCACTGAGCGGTCATGAAAAAGGATATATTACCTCTGTTGGATTCAGCCGTGATGGAACACGGGTAGTCTCCAGTTGTCAGGAAGATTGTACCGTCAAAGTCTGGGATGCACTAACGGGCGCCGAGTTAACGACACTCAAGCACGCAGATGTTGTTATATCCGCTGCGTTCAGCCCTGACGGCAAACGGGTCATTTCGGGTTGCAGGGATAAAACGGCCAGGGTGTGGGATGCTGCGTCAGGGACAGAACTATTGAGCCTCCGTGCGGAGTCCGGCGTTACTACGGTTGCATTTGATCTCGACGGCGAGATCATTGTAGCGGGTACTTTTGATGGGTCTGTTGTGCTCTGGGAATCGACCGAGCCGAAGGGAGGCTATGGTTCTGACCGAAGACGTGCATTAACAACGGAACTGGAAGATCGATTCAACGAGAAGAATGAGTTTCTATCACGATGAGTTCACAGAGGGCGCCAGAGTTCTAAACCTATTGGCCGAAGCGAAGAAGTTCATTGCCAGTGACAAACAGTAATGTCCTTTTGAGTCGATTGTTGCCCTCGATCAAAACGAGATGTTAAAGAGTCGATTGATAGCAGCGGTGAGAAATTAGGAGTTGTTCCCCCGATATTTCGTCGAGCTGCTTATTTTTCAAAATTACGAAATTATTGCTAAAGGTTTTTCAAGAAAATCGCGATAGACTAATCAACGAGGCGGTTTGAACCCGGGGGCAATAAGTGAATTGCGGAACAGGGCTTATTGGCAAATGCTGACGGGAGGATCGGAAGCGACCAAGAAGCCAAGTGTATATTAACAAAAGCAGGGAGGGATGTGATTGGAGAGAGTGGTATTTATAACAGCGGAAAAAAGATTATCGGTCTTGAGCTTGATATTCTCGGAGAAAGTTTAAATTTCTGTATTAGTGTCGGCAAGGGGCGAGCGAAACTGGCGGACATAGTGCCGCTGGCACGCACAGTTTGTGACAAGATTACGGAAATAACAATACGTCGAATCCGCAGTAACCAGGGCCGTATTCCGTGCGGCAAAGGCTGTTCAGCGTGTTGCAGGCACCTGGTGCCGCTATCGGTTCCGGAAGCCCTTCGGTTAAAAGAGGAAATTGATGCGGCACCTGTGTATCGGAGGGAATTGATGCTCAGGGCTTGCCTTCGAGAGTCACGCCTTATCCTGAATCATAAGCTTCCAAAAACATTAATATCCCAAACAACAGAATCATCGCCGGTGGAGACGGTCGATTTGAATCTCTTGTCGAGTTGGTACAGGAGTTTTGAATCAACTTGCCCTTTTCTTAATAACAATGTATGCAGTATCTATAAGCAAAGGCCGCTGGCATGCAGAGAGCATTTTATAACGGGTTCCGCCAGGGCTTGCAGAGGCATGCGAGGCGACGCGGAAGTGCTTGATATACCGGTCCGGTTGCCGAATGTCCTCGGTCAGTTGGCGAGCGAGCTTGAGGGCACGGACATTGAGGCCGTGATATTGCCGCTTGCGCCGGTCTGGTACGAAGAGAATGCCGAACGAGCCAAGCGAAGCTGGCCTGCCGAGATGATTGTCAGGCGATTCATCGAGATTGTCGAGGCGACGGCGTGGAGGAATATGCCGGCAGTCGCCTGTCAAGGCGAAGCATTTGTTAATTTTTCAGAAACGCATCGGGTAACGAATCAATTATGTCGGTCGTCATCAGGCTGACCTGACCGATTTTTTCCGCCGCAATGTCACCGGCCAGGCCGTGAATATAAACACCGAGGACCGCCGAGTCGAAGTCACTCAAGCCCTGTCCGAGCAGGGCGGTTATAATCCCGGTCAGGACATCGCCCGAGCCTGCCGTGGCCATGCCGGGATTGCCCGTTTTGTTGATATAGACTTTCTCGCCGTCGGTAACGACCGTCCCGGCACCCTTCAGGACGACAATGGCATTTGTACGCTGTGACAGTTGAAGCGCCTGCTCCTGCCGCTCGGCGGGCAGCTCTTCTCGTACCAGGCCCGACCAGAGCCGTTTGAATTCGCCCGGATGAGGGGTCAGAATCGGCTTGGCTTTCAGCCGGGCCGGCCAGTTCTTTATGCCGGCAAGGTTATTCAGACCGTCGGCGTCAATCACAAGCCTTAAATGTTGCTGATCGAGAAGTGTTTCAAGAATGGACCGAAGCGCCCCGCTTACCCCGACACCCGGCCCGAACGCCAAGGCATCGTTTTGCCCGGCAGCTTCAAGCACGGCATGGGTTGCTTTTGCGGAAATTCGCCCGTTGATGTCTTCCGGTAATGGAATAGTAGTAAACGAAGGCTCGACCGAAGCGACGATTGGCAAAATGCTTTTCGGTGTGGCCACTCGCACGAGTCCGGCGCCGGCACGCAGGGCCGCCCGCCCGGCAAGCGCCGCCGCTCCGCTCATACCGATACTGCCGGCAATAATACAGACCTTGCCGTAATCGCCCTTATGGCCGTCAACCGCTCGCGGCTTCAATTTCGGAATCGTTTCAATTATCTGCATAAAAGCTCGTTTCGAGCAGTATATTACAGACAAACTGGTGTATGGTCAATAAAAGATTTGACAAGCAGACCGGAAGGTTTATAATCAGTAAAGAAAGCGAAGGATTAATTTGATATCGGAGTTAAAAACAAAAGGCTTTAGCTGAGATTAAAATCTGTTAGAGAGGCTTGCAATGGGAAGAATTCGTCAAATGATCAATGTCAACGGACGAAAATGCTGGACCTTGTTTGATACAGGTGCTCGTAATACATACCTTATTCAATCAGTTTCCTCATTATTGACAACTTCAAAAGTAAAAAAACCGTTTCGGACTGCGATAGGCGGCCAGATTAAAGAGTCAACCCAAACAGCGCTTTTGGAGGCTGAAATAGAGGGACGACGAATATCCACCCATGCGATGGTAATCGATGAAATTGGAAATGATGAAGATGGAAATCCAATTGAGATTCTCTTTGGCGCCTTGGCGATGCAGCAGTGGGGCATCCGGCTGATTCCTGAGCAGGAAAAACTGGACCTGTCTCATTATCCGGAAGAATTTGTCGAATTCTAAATAAACGTACCCATGGTCACCCCGAGCGGAGCCGAGGGGTCTATTTAACAAATCCGCGAAGCGGTTCCTCGCAAGCTTTATCGTTAGTCGTACCAGCCTTCACTTAAATCGTTCCACGCGGGATTCTGCGAATCAATAAGTTTTATTTTTTCTCGCGTCTCCATGCTTTAATTTGTTTTTCGCGGTTAATAGCAGAAGCTTGATTTGTAAAAGTTTCAACGTAAAGCAACCGGTCGATAGAATATTTATCAGTAAAACCCGTCACTAAGTGATTCTTATGTTCGAAAACTCTCCTTTTTATATCATTGGTCATTTCTATATACAGGGTTCCGGATTTGCTTGCTAATATATAGATGTAGAATGTTTTATTCTTCACATTCTGTAGCCATTTGTGTATTCGATGAATAGGGTTTTAAATAGATTTCTCGGCTTCGCTCGAAATGACGGTGGATTGCTCGATTTTTTTGTTTATCAGTGTGGCGGTGACTGCGGCGGAGAAGCCGTTGTCGATGTTGACGGCGGTTACACCGGAGGCGCAGCTATTTAGCATCGTTAATAGGGCCGAGAGTCCCTCGAAGGCCGAGCCGTAGCCGACACTGGTCGGTACCGCGATGACCGGGCAGCTCATCAGGCCGCCCACGACGCTGGCCAGAGCGCCTTCCATACCCGCAACGACAATGACGACGTTGGCCTGCTGAAGCTTCGGCAGATGCTTGAATAACCTGTGCAGGCCGGCAACTCCTACGTCGCAAATCAATTCGGTCCGCTGGCCCATAATCTCTGCGGTGACTTTCGCTTCGGTCGCGACGGGCAAGTCGGCGGTACCGGCAGTGACTATCGGAAGGACGCTTTCGGAGGCCGGTTGCTCTTTCTGCTCTAAGATTATGGCCCTGGCAAGTTTGTCGTAGCGGGCCTTTGGGAATTTATCTGTTTTGGCCAGAGCTTCGAATACATCTGGCTTGGCCCTGGTTGCCAAGACATTGTTGCCTTTTGCAGCAAGACTTTCGAATATCTGAATAATGTGTTCGGTGGTCTTTCCGGGACAGTAGATGACTTCCGGAAAACCCCGCCGGATTTGACGGTGGTGGTCAACACACGCAAAGCCCAAATCCTCGAACGGTAAATGCCGGAGCTTCTCGACGGCCTGGTCGATACTCAACTCGTCGTTCTTTACCTGCTCCAGCAATCTTTTTATCTGTTCAGCCTGAATATTTCACCTCTTAGCTATGAACTGCCTGCCTTCGGCTCGAGCGTCAAATCAGCAAAAAGCCCGGCCTTGAACTTATAATAGCCCAAAGAGGCTACCATAACCGCGTTGTCAGTGCAATATTGTTTTGGGGCGACCAGAAGCTTAATCGGCGGGGCGTGCGAGTCACACATATCCTGCAAAGCAGTTCGCAGGTTGTTGTTGGCCGCGACGCCGCCTCCCAGCAGGATGGTTTTTGCCTTGATTTTTTTTGCTGCCCGTTTCGTCTTTTTTACAAGAACGTCAATCACCGCAGCCTGAAACGAAGCCGCGATGTCAGCGATTTGAAGCCGGCTCATTGAATCGACCTTGTTCTCGCCCTTCATATTCTGGCCCCGGCAGTGATACAGCACGGCTGTTTTTATGCCGCTGAACGAAAAATCCAGCGAGTTCCGTCCCAGCATGGAACGCGGGAATTTGACAGCTTTCGGATTTCCGTTTTTTGCCGCCTTTTCGATGCTGGGTCCGCCGGGGTAGGGCAGTTTAAGGATGGTTGCGACTTTATCGAAGGCTTCGCCGGCGGCGTCGTCTATCGTAGAACCCAGCAGTTTCGGCTCCAGCGGCGCAAGATAATCGTAAAGGCTCGTGTGTCCGCCTGATACAATAAGAGCTGCGGCGGGCAGTTCCAGGTCATTCTCGGACATTATAGCCGATTGCAAGTGGGCGTGCAGGTGGTCGATCGCGATAAGCGGCTTGTCCCAGGCAAAGCTAAGCGTCTTGGCGGCTGTAACGCCCACTACCAGAGCAATGGTCAGCCCCGGCTGATTTGCAACTGCAATTGCATCAATATCATCCTTAGTCATGTTGGCCTGCTCCATAGCTTCTTTTATAACGGGATATATTTTCTCGATATGCGCCCGAGATGCGATTTCGGGAACGACGCCACCATATTTCTCATGCAGTTTGTTTTGTGAGGCGACTACCGACGATTTGACTACTTTCCCATTGGCAACAACCGCCGCCGCTGTCTCGTCACAACTGGTCTCAATGCCTAAAATATTTATGGTTTCGTTCTGCATAAATGCAGATGTTAACCGAAAAAATATTAATGTCAATCTTGACTCAGTGAGTCTGTAGCATCTCCAATCCCATGTTGCGTTTGATTTCTTCGATATCCAGCTTGCGGATGTATTTGGGCAGATTCTGCCAGTAGCTATGGTAGCCGAAGCCGCCTTTGGTCATCTCTTCGATTGCCTCTTCTTTACTCCAGCCCTGCACGGCGACGCGATAAATCGCGCACATTGTCCCGGTACGGTCGGCCCCGTGCTGACAATGCACAAAGACCGGCTTGCGATTGGGATTGGTGAAAATCCTAATGAAATGGATGACGTCTTTGTCTTCTACATTCCATGTTGTCATGCCGATATGCTCATAAGCCAGGGCAGTGTCTTTTATCTCGTCACGGTCCGAGTGCATAGATCGCAGGTTGATAACTGTCTTGACGCCCAGCTTTTCCAATTCTTTCATACCTTCTGTGGTTGGCTGCGCACCTCGGTACAAATCATCGGAGACTTTATGGAAATTCGGCAGGCCGGATAATTCGATGTGCTCAGCCCATTTGTTCTGCTCGGCGATAGTTGTCGCCTGACGCTGATTATTTCTGAAATATGAGT